>JAIXVH010000005.1 GCA_027483125.1 Acetobacteraceae bacterium
GGGGCGGCGGGGGCGCGACCGATGGTGGCCCAGTCAGGTCGAACAGCACCGTGCCATTGCTGAGCAGCGCCGCCGACTGGCCGGTTGCCACGCCATCGATGCGCAGTGCCTCGACATAGAGGTTCCGGTCGGTTGCCGCGCTGCCGCCCCAGGCGTCATTGGTGAATTCCACCGAGACCTGATGCGCCGCCGAGGCGAAGCTGCCGAGCTGGATTTCCGCGCCGCCGCTGGCATGGCTGGCGCTGACCGCGCCTGCGAATACCTGCACGCCATCCACCTTCACCACCGCCAGCGGGTCGCCATTCCAGGCCTCGGCGCCCAGCACGATGGACAGCGCGACGAGGCGTGGCACGAGCGGGGCCGCGCTGCCCGGCGCCTCGATCGCATAGGTCGGGTCGCGGTTGAAATCGGCGGTCGCGGTGAAGGGCGGTGCCTCGGCCAGCAGGGCGCGATAGGCGGCGGCGGCGGCCGCGGAGCCGGTCACCTCGGCGAGGCCGGCCAAGGTGGCGAGCGCCAATTGCGGATAATCGCCCTGGCTTTGCGACCAGCCCGCGCCGTTGGACCAGCCGCGCGCCGCCTGCGCCACACCGATCTCGGCCCAGGTCTTGTAGGGCGTGCCGGTCGCGGCATCGCTGATCGCGATCAGATAGGCCGCACCGTCATGCTGCGCGAAGCCCTGCGCGCCATGGGTGAAGCGGCCGACCAGGAAGTTGGACGCCCATTCCAGCCAGGTCATGGCATCCGCATTGCCGTGCCGCGCGGCGGCGATGGCGGTGGAGGCGAAATAATCCTGTTGCCAGGGCGGCAGGGCGCCGGCGGCACCGTAATCGCCGGGCAGCCAGCCATGCGCCTCTCCCTGCTGGACGGTCCAGGCGGGAATCTGTGACACCAGCCAGGACCAGTTGGCCGCCGAGACAGTGGTGAAATAGGCCTTTTCCGCGCTGCCATCGGGGCTGGCCCAGGCGGCTTCGTCGATCTGCCGCAGGCTCCAGGCGGCGCCGCGCACCTGGTTGTCGCGCACCACCAGGTCATCGGCATTGCCGCGCGTCAGCGGCCACTGCCCCATCACGTTCCAGGCGGCCTGCGCCTGGAGGTTGTCGAGCATCCAGCGCTCGCCGGTCAGCACGTAAGGCACATAGGAGAGGTCGGGCTGGTGGGCGGCGTCCAGGCTCCAGCCGGTGAGCGCGTCGGGCTGCTGGGTCAGGCCGGTGGAGGCCGGGTTCCCGGCTGTGCCGGTGCCGCCGCGCTGGTCGGTCCAGAGCAGGGGGTATTGATCGGTGCTGAGCCAGCCGCGATGCGCCGCATCCCAATGGTGCCAGGGGATGGCGCCGGCGGCCTCGGCCTGGCCCAGCGCATATTCGGCCGCGCGGATATCCTGGCTGATCAGCCAGGCGGTGTTGGGGGTGGTGGTGAAGCCGATATCCTGGCGGCCGCCGGTGGCGGGCATGAAACGGGTGACGCCATCGGCCGCGAGCGGCGCGGCCCAGCCCGGTGCCGCGGCGGCGGTCGCATAGGCTGCGAGCAGGGCAGGGGATACGCCCACCGCCTGATCGTATTGCGCGATGGCGCCGGTGCTCTCCAGGTGCTCCATGTCATGGCGGATGTTCAGCCAGCCCTGGGAGGCATCACCCAGGCCCTGGCCGCCATTGCGCGCATCGGTCGAGAAGCCGCGATGCCAGTTCTGGTACTGGCCCTGGTCCAGGGTTTCATTGGCCACCAGCCGGCCATCGAGCGTGGCGGTCAGGCTATAGGCGGCGCGGCCGCCCGCAGCCTCCATGGCGCGGTCATTGTTGAACTGCGCCTCGATCTCCAACCCGCCATTGGCGAAGGCGGTGACGTCGAAGACCAGCCGCTGGGAGCCAGCCAGCGGCACCTCGATGCGCGCCTGGGTGGCGAGCGGGCCGGATTGCCAGAAGGAGGCGGTGCCCTGCGCGAGCGCATCGCGGAGCACGGAGAGCACATCGATGCTGGTGGTGCCGGCGGCGCTGGTCAGGGCAACGGCGAAGCTGTGGCCGGCCAGCGCCGAGCCAAGGTCGAGCGCCGCGGGCGCGGGGCCGGCGGGCGCGCGGGAGAGTGTGGCGTCGAGGGAGGCGCCGGCGGCGATCTCGGGCCGGGCGAGGGAGAGCATGGCCATGCGGATGGAGCCGTCGGCATAGGTGGTTTTGGTGTCGAGCTGCACCGCGACCTGGCTGCCGCCGATGCTGGCGGTCAGCGTGGCGCCGGCCGGCATTTCGCCTGGCGCGAAGACGATGCCGGAGGTGGCGATACCTGCGGCGAGGCTTTGGGTGCCGCTATTCTGGTAGCTGACGGAGGTGAGTGTTGGGTTCGGAATATTGTTTAGTACCAGTGACATGTCGTTACAACCTCGGATTGACCGGGGTCAGGACAACACGAATTATTCGCCAAATGCAATCTGACATGAGTAAAATTGCAGAAAATTTCGCGTGATGACGAAAATATGCTGTAAACCTATTCAACGCCATTCGTAAAATATTCTGACATTCCGATCAATGATTTGGTGTCTGCGGCGCTTCAACCAGCCCGGTGCTCACAGCAAAATGGGCCAGGCAAGCGCCTGGCCCATCCGAAATCCCGCTCTCAGCCAGGAAGCCTCAGGCCAAATTGCGTGCCCGCCGGCGATTGCGGCGCAGCAGCCCCAGGCCCCAGCAAGGCGCCCCCGAACAGCGCGAGCGAAGCCGGCTCCGGCACGGCCACGATCTGCGAGCTGGCGTTCAACGCCGCACCACCCCCGGTGAACAGCGCGGAGATGATGATCGTCTCGGAGAACAGCGTGCTGGCCAGGCGCGCAAGCAGCCCGCCCGCGCTCAGGCTCGGCACATCGGTCTGGGTGCATTCGACGCGCATGCTGTGCGTGCCGCTGAAGCCTGGGTTGGTCGAAATCTGCGTCGTCTGCGCGACCAGCGAGGGTGCGGCCACCGCGCCGATGCCGCTGGCAAAGGCGGTCACGACGTTGAACAGCGGCGTCGCGCCGGTGACGGTCAACGTGCCGGTGGTGGAGCTGGTGGACAGCGCGCCTTGCAGCACATTGTCCTGGAAGGCGCGGAAGGACAGTGTCGGGACGGCATGGGCGGTGCTGGACATCGCCAGCAGCGTCGCCATGGTCAGGATGGTTCTTTTCGTGATGGGCGCCTTGTGCGGCGGGCCGGGTTCGCGCGCCTGTGTCATTACGAAGCAGGAAACGTGCCACGGAAAATTCGACGATTTTGCAATAGTTTGTGGGCGGCCGCCGAAGCCCGCGTCGCAGACTGTCAATTCCGCTGACATGGCTTATCGCCCGGCGCCGGACCGCGTGGCGGCCTCCGCCGCCAGCCCCTCGGCCTGCGCCGCCAGCACGGCCAGCATCAGCCGCCGGTCCTGCCGCAGATCCCGCGCGCCCGGTGTTTGCAGCCGCACCATGGCCAGCACGGGCTGACCGCCACCGGCCAGGCCGCTCCAGGCTTGCGCGGCGCGGCTGCGCAGCCCGTCGCCCGCCGGCCGGCCGTCCTGCCATGCGGCCACCGCCACCATGCCATCGCTGCCCTCCGATTGGCGCACATGCCAGCGCGCCCGCGCATCGGTGAGGTTGAA
>JAIXVH010000141.1 GCA_027483125.1 Acetobacteraceae bacterium
GCCGCGCGCGAGGCACTGGGCAAGGTGGGGCTGGCTGCGGCCGCGGAGCGCAAGCCTTCGCAGCTCTCGGGGGGCATGAAGCAGCGCGTGGGCATCGCGCGCGCGCTCGCCATCAACCCGAAGATGCTGCTGATGGATGAGCCGTTCTCGGCGCTGGATGCGCTGACGCGCGGCTCCTTGCAGGAGGAAGTCTCCCGCCTGGTGACGGAGCTGGGCCAGACCGCCTTCATGATCACCCATGACGTGGATGAGGCCATCCTGCTGGCCGACCGCATCCTGCTGATGACCAATGGCCCGCAGGCGCGCATCGCGGAGGTGGTGATCAACACGCTCCCAAAACCCCGCATCCGCGCGACGCTGCACCACCAGCCGGGCTATCACGAGCTGCGCGACCACATCATGGATTTCCTGATCACCCGCAGCCGCACGCTGGCCGGCGCGCCGCCGGAGGGCTGGGATGCGAAGCACCCGCCCGAAGTGCGGCCGGCGGGCTGAGCGGCACGCCCATATGGACTATCAGTAGCGTGACCGCAGCACGGAGCACCCCATGGCGCGACCCGCCATCCATCCCGGCGAAATCCTCGCCGATGAACTGGAAGAGATCGGCATCACGCCGAGCGAACTGGCGCGCCAGATCCAGGTGCCGGTGAACCGCGTGACACAGATCATCAAGGGTAGCCGCGGCATCACCGGCGATACGGCGCTGCGGCTTGGCCATTGGTTCGGCAGCAGCGCGCAATTCTGGCTGAACCTGCAAAGCGCCTACGACATCCGGCAGGCGCAGGCCCTGGTGGGACGCGACATCGCCCGCCTGCCGACCCGCGCTTCCGCCTGAACACACCAACCACGGAGACGAACATGACGCGTGCCCAACTCACCGAAAAGATTCTCGACATCAAGCGCGAGAAGGGTTGGACCTGGAAATACATTTGCGAGGAAATTGGCGGCATGTCGCCCACGCTGATCGTGGGTGCGCTGCATGGGCAGATGAAGCTGGTGAAGCCGCTGGCCGCCAAGGCCGCCGCCCTGTTCGGCCTGTCCGAGGTGGAACAGCGCATGCTGAACGAGGTGCCCTATCGCGGCACGCCCATGCCGCCCACCGATCCGCTGATCTACCGCTTCTACGAGATGGTCATGGTCAATGGTCCCGCCTGGAAGGCGCTGATCGAGGAGGAATTCGGCGACGGCATCATGTCCGCGATCGATTTCGACTTCGAGTTCGAGCGCGTGGCCAACCCCAAGGGCGACCGGGTGAAGATCACCATGTCCGGCAAGTTCCTGCCCTATAAGTACTACGGCAATGAGCAGGGCATCCCCGACTACGGCTTCAAGGAAGACTAGCCCCTTTTCCGCGTGCTTCGGCACGCTCCAAAGCGGCTAAGTCGTTGTTGAGCATGGTTTTCGAATCGCCGGCTGATTCCAGCCGGCTGGAAAACAGGCTGAAGCCGTGATAGCCGGCGGGTTATGAACGAGACATACACCGTCGGCATCGTGGGCCTCGGCGCCATCGGCATGCACCTGGCACGCGCACTGGATCAGGGCGTGCCAGGCCTGAAACTCGCCGCCGTCGCGGTGCGCGACCGCGATAAGGCGCTGGCCCAGATGAAGGGCTTCCGCGACCGCCCGCTGGTGCTCGACATCGCGAAACTGCCCCGCGAATGCGACATCATCGTCGAAGCAGCACCCTCTTCCATCTTCGAGGAAGTGGCCACCGCCGCCATCGAATCCGGCTGCATTTTCGTGCCGAGTTCCTGCGGCCAGCTGCTGCCGCGCATGCACCTGGTGGAGCGTGCGCGCGAAACCGGCGCGCGCATCATCGTGCCCACCGGCGCGCTGCTCGGCCTCGATGCCGTGCGCGCCGCCGCGGAAGGCGAGGTCAGCACCGTCACCATCCAGACCCGCAAGCCGCCCGGCGGCCTCGCGGGCGCGCCCTATCTGGTGGCCAACAACATCGACATGGCGGCCATCACCACCGCCACCATGGTCTTCAAGGGCAATGCCTTCGAGGCCGCGCAGGGCTTCCCCGCCAACGTCAACGTGGCCGCCGCCCTGGCCCTGGCCGGCATCGGCCCCGACCGCACCATGGTCGAAATCTGGGCCGACCCGGCGGTGGACCGCAACATGCACACCATCCGCGTCGAAGCCGCCGCCGCGCGCCTGACCATGACGATCGAGAACGTGCCCAGCGTGGAAAACCCGCGCACCGGCAAGATCACGCCGCTCTCCATCCTGGCCTGCCTGCGCGGGCTGACCAGCACGCTCAAGGTCGGCAGCTGAACGCGCCCCGAGGCTTGCGCAACCGCTCGCGCAGGCCGATCTGAACGCCATGCCGATCTTCGACCCCACCACCGCCGCGCGCCTGCATGGCACGGCCAGCGCCGCCGACCGCGAACTCGATCTGCGCGGCGCCAGCGCAGCGCTGGCCCATGCCGCGATCGAACGCGCCTTGGCCGAAACCCCCACCGAACCCACCAGCCTGCTGATCCGCATCAGCCCCGCCACGCCGACCAGCGGCGAGACGCTGTTCCAGCCCGTCGCGCGGCAATTGCTGGCCGCCCGCCGCGCCGGGCTGGTACTGAGCTTCGCCCCCCTGCCGCCCGAGGCTGGCGCGGGCTTCCATGTGCAACTGCCAGGCCTGCGGGAGCGCGCGGCATGACCATCCCCATTGCCCAGGTGATCGACGAACTGGCCGAGGATTTCGAATTGCTGGAGGAGTGGGAGGACCGCTACCGCCATGTGATCGACCTCGGCCGCAAGCTGCCCGCCTGGCCCGAGGCCGACCGTCGCGAGGATGAGCTGGTCGCCGGCTGCCAGTCCCGCGTCTGGCTGCGCGCGCGCGCCAGCGATGGCCAGCTGCAATTCCAGGCCGCGAGTGACAGCGCCATCGTGCAAGGCCTGTTGGCGCTGATCCTCTCGGTCTACCAGGACCGCGCGCCGGCCGAGATCCTGAACCAGGCACCGGATTTCCTGGCGCGGCTGGGCCTGGCCGAACACCTCAGCCCCTCGCGCCGCAACGGCACCCAGGCGGTGATCGGGCGGATCAGGGCGATCGCGGCGGCGGCTTCGTAGAGCGCCATCCGCCCTGACGGGAACGGCAGAGCGGTGAAGCGGACTCTGAGCGAGGCGTGACCTCCGCGTCAGTTCACAGCGGCTTCTGCGCACGCTCCAGCAGGCGGGAGAAGAAGCCCGGCTTCTTCGCGGGCTTCGGCGCCTCGGCCGCCTGTGCCTTGGCGGCCTCCGCGGCTTCGGCCTTCGCGCGCTTCTCCTTCTCGGCGAGCCATTTCTCGAGGCTCATCCCCGCCTTGGCCGCGCGGCGCGCCTCATAGGCGCGCTGGCCGTCGGTCAATTTGCTGCTGTCCATGCAAGGCTCCTATGGGCGTGAAATGGCGCGGCGGCGCTGCCCTGGCAAGCCATGCGCGATGCGGTCATGATGCCCGGATGGATGCGAAAGTGAAGGCACATATCTGGGCGGAGATGGCGATCCGCCTGTCCAACGGCGCCGGGCGGCCGGCCATGCAGCTGCGCAAGGGCGACCCCGATTCGGGCGGCTTCCTGTGCATGCTGCTGGGCCGGGAAGGCTTGGTCGTGCTGTCCCAGGCGCGCGACGCAGAAGGCCGCCCTGCCTGGCTGCGCGGCACCGGCCCCACACCCGTCGACCAGACCACCGCCGACGCCTACGTGGAACGCCAGGTCAAGCGCGACCCGGATCTCTGGGTGCTGGAATTCGAAGCGCCGGACTACCTGCCGCCATTCGAGGCGCGGATGATTTAGTCAGTCAAATTAGAGCGCAATCCACAAAAAACCATATCCAAAACAGGATTTTACTGGTTCAAGATCACCTAAAAAAGCAATTTCAAAAATCAAAACGGGACTAGTTTGGGCTAGTGATTTATTTCTATTAATATATTTTTTATGTCTATTTTTTCGTTATTTAAAAATACACTACGGATAAAATTGTTTATTGTTTCTCCGAAATTTCGGCCGTCATTTGCTATTTGCAGTCTCGAGAAGGCTCTTAGAATGTGCGCCTCCGCGTCAACACGGCCAATAATTTGCACAGAACGATGTTGTTGATTGTCGTGCTTAAGCCAGTTTCGCAAGGAATTCTGGTCATGCGCCATATTGTTGGACACAAGGTGCTGATCAACGATGTGGAAAGCGCTTTCTGCCTGTTGAGGCGCGCTAGGCCTGGGAAGGCACTCCTCGGCAGCGCCTGCCAAAGTGATGGATGACACCCAGCTTCCCGCTCGATACGCGAAGATTGCCCACGTTAATTGTTCAACCGCCGCGCTAAGCTTGTCGTGCTGGGTGCCTTCCTGCATCGTCGCCTTTAGCCAGCCGCGGCCAACGCCCGCTTGGCCATGACACCCACCAGATGCGCGCGATATTCGGCGCTGCCATGGATGTCGCTGTTGAGGCCATCGGCATCCTGCTTGATGCCGGCGATGGCGGCGGCCGACCAATTACCGGCCAGTGCGGCTTCCATCGCCGTCTGACGGAACACGCAGGGGCCCGCGCCATTGATCGCCACCCGCACGCCGCTTGCCGTCTTGGCGATGAAGGCGCCGGCCATGACGTAACGGCTGGCCGGGTTCTTCATCTTGGCGTAGCCGGCCTTCTCCGGGATCGGGAATTCGACCGCGACCAGGATTTCATCGGCTTCCATCGCCGTGGTGAACATCCCCAGGAAGAAGTCATCGGCCGCGATCTTGCGCTTGGAGGTGTGGATCGTCGCCCCCAGCCCCAGCACCGCCGAGGGGTAGTCCGCCGCCGGGTCATTGTTGGAGACAGAGCCGCCGATGGTGCCGCGATTACGGACCTGGTTGTCCCCGATATGGGAGGCCAGATAGGCCAGCGCCGGGATCGCGCCCTTCACCACATCGCTGTTCGCCACTTCCACATGGCGCGTCAGCGCGCCGATGATGATGGCGTTGCCCTCGCGCTTGATGCCCTTCATCTCCGCGATGCCGGACAGGTCCACCAGCGAGGTCGGCTTGTTGAGCCGGTGCTTCAGCGCCGGCAGCAGCGTGTGCCCGCCCGAGATCGCCTTGGCGTCCGGATCGGCGGCCAGCAGCTTGACGGCGTCCGCGACGGAGGAGGGCTTGTGATACGAGAAATCGTACATGGGTATGTCTCCGTTATTCCGCGGCCATGCGCGTGTTGATGATGGACCAGATTTTGGCCGGCGTCGCCGGCATGTCGAGATGCCGCACGCCATGATCGCGCAGCGCATCCACCACGGCGTTGATGACAGCGGGTGGCGAGCCGATCGCGCCCACCTCGCCGCAGCCCTTCACGCCCAGCGGGTTGTGCGTGCACAGCGTGGTGTGGGTGGCGACCGAGACCGGCGCCAGGTCATCGGCGCGCGGCATGGTGTAGTCCATCATGGAGCCTGACAGCAGCTGGCCCTGCGCATCATAGACGCAGGCCTCCAGCAGCGCCTGGCCGATGCCCTGCGCGACGCCGCCCTGCACCTGGCCTTCCACGATCATCGGGTTGATGACGCGGCCCACATCATCGACGGCGGTGAAATTGATCATGGCGACATGGCCGGTATCGGGGTCGATCTCGACCTCGGCAATGTGGCAGCCGCCGGGGAAGGTGAAGTTCTTCGGGTCGTAATAGGCGGTTTCGTCGAGGCCGGGTTCCAGCTCCTCGATCGGGTAGTTGTGCGGCACATAGGCGGTCAGTGCGATCTCGCCCCAGGCCTTGCTACGGTCGGTGCCGGCCACCTTGAAGGCGCCCGCGCGCGGGTCGAATTCGATGTCGGCCACATCCGCTTCCAGCAGATGTGCCGCGATGCGCTTGGCCTTGGCGATGATCTTGTCCATCGCCTTCACCAGCGCGGTGCCGCCCACCGGCAGCGAACGGCTGCCATAGGTGCCCATGCCGAAGGGAATCTTCGACGTATCGCCATGCACCACATCGACCTTGTCGAAGGGCACGCCGAGCTGATCGGCGACGAGCTGCGCGAAGGTCGTCTCATGCCCCTGGCCATGGCTGTGCGTGCCGGTCAGCACGGTGACGCTGCCGGTCGGGTGCACGCGAATGGCGCCCACCTCGTAGAGCCCCGCGCGCGCGCCCAGCGCGCCGGCGACGGCCGATGGCGCGATGCCGCAGGCTTCCAGATAGGTGCTGATGCCGATGCCGCGCAGCTTGCCGCGCTTGGCCGCTTCCGCGCGACGGGCTTCGAAGCCGGCCCAGTCCGAGGATGCGAGCGCGGCATCCAGCGTGGCGAAGTAGTTGCCGCTGTCATACTGCAGCGCGACCGGCGTCTGGTACGGAAACTGGTCGGGCTTGATGAAGTTGCGGCGGCGGATCTCGACGCGGTCGATACCCGTCTCGCGCGCCGCCACATCCACCAGGCGTTCCAGCAGGAAGGTGGCTTCCGGGCGCCCCGCGCCGCGATAGGCGTCCACCGGGACGGTGTTGGTGAAGACCGATGTCACCTCCGCGTAGATCGCGGGCGTGGTGTAGGTGCCGGCCAGCAGCGTGGCGTAGAGATAGGTCGGCACCGAGGTCGCGAAGGTCGACAGATAGGCGCCCAGATTCGCCTTGGTCTGCACATGCAGCGCGAGGAATTTTCCGTCCTTGTCCAGCGCGAGCCTGGCCGTGCTGATGTGGTCGCGGCCATGCGCATCGGTCATGAAGGCTTCGGTGCGGTCGGCGGTCCATTTGATGGGCCGGCCCACCTTCGGCGCGGCCCAGGTGACGGCCGCTTCCTCGATATAGTGGAAGATCTTGCTGCCGAAACCGCCGCCCACATCGGGTGCGACGATGCGCAGCTTGTGTTCGGGGATGTTCAGCACGAAGGCGCCCATCAGCAGCCGGATCACATGCGGATTCTGGCTGGTGGTGTGCAGCGTGTATTCGCCGCTATGCGCGTCGTACTCGCCGATCGCGGCGCGCGGTTCCATCGCGTTGGGGATCAGCCGGTTGTTGGTCAGGTCCAGCGTGACGATCTTGTGCGCGGCGGCGAAAGCCACATCCACCGGGCCTTTTTCGCCGATATGCCAGTCGTAGCAGATGTTGCGCGGCGCGGCTTCGTGCAGCTGCGGCGCGCCGGCGGCCAGGGCTTCGTTGATGCCGGCCACAGCGGGCAGCACGTCGTAATCCACCACGATCTTCTCGGCGGCATCGCGCGCCGCCTCGCGCGTCTCGGCGATCACCATCGCCACCGCATCACCCACGTAGCGCACCTTGCCATGCGCGAGCACTGGGTGCGGCGGCTCGTTCATCGGCGAGCCGTCCTTGTTGTGGATCAGCCAGCCGCAGGGCACGCCGCCGAGCTTGTCGGCGGCATAATCCGCGCCGGTGAAGATGCGCACGACGCCGGGCATGGCGGCCGCAGCCGCCGTATCCACGGAACGGATCGCGGCATGGGCATGCGGGCTGCGCAGGAAGACGCAATGCGTCTGGTTCGGGCGCGACATGTCATCGGTGTAGCTGCCCTTGCCCGACAGAAAGCGCAGATCTTCCTTGCGCCGCATGCGGACGCCGATGCCCTCGAAGGGTGCGACTGCGTTCATTCTCGTTGCCTCCCATTGCCAAGGGCATCATCGGTTCATGATGCCCTGGAGATTTTTCCCTTCAGCGCGCTGCAGAGAAACATCCCCATCCGTTGTTGAGAGGCCGATTCACTGAACAGGCTGAAGAAGCCTGCTCAGACCGGACTCCCGCGCACGCTCTGGCCTGCCGCTTATTCCGCGGCTGCGGCCACCGTGCTGCGCTTGCCGTGCATCACATCCTGCGCCGCCGCGATGGCCTTCACGATGTTGTGGTAGCCGGTGCAGCGGCAGAGATTGCCCTCGAGCCCTTCGCGAATTTCCTTCTCCGACAGGCCCTGCGGATTCTTCGCCACCAGATCGACCGCCGACATCACCATGCCCGGTGTGCAGAAGCCGCATTGCAGCGCGTGGTATTCGCGGAAGGCTTCCTGCATCGGGTGCAGCGTGCCGTCGGGTTTGGCCAGGCCCTCGATGGTGGTGACATTGGCACCCTGGCACATCACCGCGAGCGTGGTGCAAGACTTCACGCTGTTGCCATCGATATGCACGACGCAGGCGCCGCATTGGCTGGTGTCGCAGCCCACATGGGTACCGGTCAGGCGCAGTTTTTCGCGCAGCAATTCGACGAGCAGGGTGCGCCCCTCGACATCCACGGTGTGCTGCTTGCCGTTCACGGTCAGCGTGACTTGCGGCATGGCGCGTCTCCCTCAATGCGTTTGGTTGGCGAGGGTCGCCAATGCGCGGGCGCGCGTCAAGCGGAAGGCGGCGGTTGCTCGATGACGATCTGCCTGCCGCGCGTCAGAAGCACGAAGATGCCCATCAACGGCGTGCCCAGCAGCCAGACCGTCCAGAGAATCCCCAGCAGCCCGGTGCCGAACATCAGCGCGCCCGCGGCCACTTCCTCATCCTCCGACAGCACGAAGCTCGCCAGGCCGCCGCAGGTCGCCAGCATGAGCAGCGGCGGCATCAGCGCCACGCTCCAGAACATCCATTTCAGGACACGCCCGAACCGGCTGCGCGGCGCGCGGGCGACGAAGCGCAGCGGTGGCGTCGCCATCTCAGGCCATGGCGAAGGCGGTTGGCGGCGGCTTGTTCAGCAGCGGGTTCTCCGCATCCGGCAGGTCATGCAGATGGCACGCCGCCAGGTGGCCGGAGGCATCGGCGCGCAGCTCCGGTTCCTCCTTCTTGCAGCGGTCCATCACATAGGGGCAGCGCGTGTGGAAACGGCAGCCCGAGGGCGGGCGAATGGGTGAGGGCACATCGCCCTGCAACACGATGCGCTCGCGCGTCACGGTGGGGTCGGGCACCGGCACGGCCGACAGCAGCGCCTCCGTGTAGGGATGCCTTGGCGCGCCGAACAGCGTGCGCTTTTCCGCCACTTCCACGATCTTGCCGAGATACATCACCGCCACGCGATGCGTCATGTGCTCGACGATCGCCAGGTCATGGCTGATGAACAGCATCGCCAGGCCCAGCTCGTTCTGCAGATCCTGCAGCAGGTTGATGATCTGCGCCTTCACCGACACGTCGAGCGCGGAGACCGCTTCGTCGCAGACGATGATCTCGGGCTCGGCCGCCAATGCGCGCGCGATGCCGATGCGCTGGCGCTGCCCGCCGGAGAATTCATGCGGCCAGCGATTCACCGCATCGCGCGGCAGGCGCACCTTGTCCATCAGGTCGCCGACGCGCTTTTCGAGATCCGCGCTGTCCTTGGCCAGGCCGAAATTGCGGATCGGTTCGGCGAGAATATCGCGCACCCGCATGCGCGGGTTCAGCGAGCTGAACGGGTCCTGGAACACCACCTGGATCTTGCGCCGCAGCGGCCGCAGCGTGCCGGGCGCCATGTCATCGATGCGCGTGCCATCCAGCGTGACCTGCCCGCTGGTCAGCGGGAACAGCCGCAGCACAGCCTTGCCCACGGTGGATTTGCCGCAGCCCGATTCACCCACCAGCGCCAGCGTCTCGCCCTTGTGCAGATGGAAGGACACGCCATCGACCGCATAGACATGCGCCTGCACCGTGCCGAACAGCCCGCCGCGGATCGGGAAGTGCTTCTTGAGGTCAACGACCTCGAGGACCTTCTTGGTGTTCATGCGGCGACCGCGTCCTTGTCCGAGTAGTGGCAGGCGGCGATGTGGCCGGGCGATTTTGCTTCAAGGCCGGGTGCGACCTGGCGGCAGAGATCGGTCACCTTCGGGCAGCGGGTTGCGAAGACGCAGCCGGGGATTTTCGCCTTGAGCGAAGGCACCATGCCGGGGATTTCGGCGAGCCGCTCGGCACTGCCATCGAGCGAGGAACCGAGCTTCGGCACCGAACCCAACAGCCCCTGCGTATAGGGGTGGCGGGGGGCGGCGAAAATCTGGCGCACCGTGCCTTCCTCGACCTTGCGGCCGGCGTACATCACGACCACGCGCTCGGCCACTTCGGCGACCACGCCCAGGTCATGCGTGATGAGCACGATGGCCGCACCCACGCGGCTTTTCAGGTCGCGCATCAGGTCCAGGATCTGCGCCTGGATGGTCACGTCGAGTGCTGTGGTCGGTTCATCGGCGATCAGCAGCTGCGGGTTGCAGGCCAGCGCGATGGCGATCATCACGCGCTGGCGCATGCCGCCGGAGAGCTGGTGCGGGTATTCGCGCACACGCCGCCGCGCTTCGGGAATGCCGACCAGGTCGAGCATCTCGACCGCCTTGTCTTCCGCCTGCTGGGCCGAGAGGC
>JAIXVH010000390.1 GCA_027483125.1 Acetobacteraceae bacterium
CCATCGCCGATCTCGCCTTCTCGCTCTCCGAGGAGACCTACCCCGATGCCGCGGTGCCGGCCTGGGTGACCGATGCCGGTGACCGCGCCGCCTGGAACGGCAATGACGGGCATCGCGACGCGCTGCGCCATTCGCTGTGGAATGCGATGATGGCGCAGACCTTCGGCAACAGCTTCGCCGAGAGCTTCGGCACGGCGCATGAGGGGGTTCCGGGCAACCTCGCCATGCCCGCGCGGCTGTCGATGGATCTGTACAACAACGAACAGGGCCGGCGCGTCGCCCGTGCCAATCCGCGCGCCACACGCCGGCAATTGCGTGACCTGCTGCGGATCGAGATCGAGCAGGGCAACCTGGTGGTGGTGGACCGCTCCGGCCAGTTGACCTGGAGCAACCTGGTCAACCGCTACGAGCATGGGGTGGCGCCCACCTTGCCAACGCCCGCCGTCCCCGCACCGTGACGGACGACATGGACGAGATCGCCTTTCACCAACGCCTGCACCGCCCCGGTGTGATGCTCGACATCGGCGCGCATGACGGGCTGCTGACCGCCCCCTTCGCGGCCTTGCCCGACAGCCGCGTCATCGCCTTCGAGCCGCTGCCCAGCGCGCATGCGCGCCTGCGGGCACGTTTCACACCCTGCCCGGCGCATGTCGAATTGCGGCACGAGGCGCTGGGCGCCGCACCCGGCGCCTTCACGCTGTCAGTGCCCGTGGTCGATGGCGTAGCACAGGAGCAATGGGCCAGCATCGCCAAGGATTACGAAGGCTTTTCCGATGTGACCGTGCAGCGCCACGAGGTGCGCGTGACCACGCTCGATGCCCTCTCGCTGTCCGGCCTGACGCATGTGAAGCTTGATGTGGAAGGCGCCGAATACGAAGCCCTGCAGGGCGGCCGCGCCACGCTGCTGCGCGAACGCCCGGTGCTCTCGGTCGAGATCGAGGAACGCCATCGCGAAGGCTCCACCTATGCCGTTCCGGCATATCTCGATGCGCTGGGCTATGACGGGTTCTGGTGGTGGGATGGCGCGATGCGCGCGATGGCCGAATTCGACCGCGCCCGCTTCCAGCGTGCCAACCCGAGCCCCGCGGTGTTCGAGCACATTCCCGAATACGTCTTCGTCTTCTTCTTCCTGCCGCGCGAGCACGCCGCCGCGATGCTGGCCAGGCTGTAGCATGCCCTTCCCGCCCACCACCCTGACGGAACGCCTGCTGCATGCGGTCAAGCGGCTGGAGGTGGAAACACCCGCCGGCACGCGCATCGCCACCGCCTATGGCTACCAGGTGCAGGTGGGCCAGAACCGGCAATTGCCCGCACTGATCACGACGCGCGCCGCACTCGCCCAGGCCCAGGCCGTGACGCTGCACATGCACCTGGCCCGGGGCGGTGAGCCGCTGCGCGAGACCACCGCGCTGCGCATGGCAGGCGCCACGCTGCACATCGTGCCGCACCCCAATGCCGCGATCGATCTGGCGGCGCTGCTGCCAGCACGTGCCATCACCGCCTGGGGGCAGGCCAATCCTGGGCGCAGCCTCTATGCGATGTGGCTGGATGACACGGTCTTCTTCCCCGAGGAGCGCTGGGATGAGCTGGATGCGCTGGAAAGCCTGGCCATCATCGCCGCCACCGAGAAGCTGACCGACAGCGCCAACAACCTGCCGCTGATCCTGGCTGCCCATAGTGCAAGCCACCCGCTGCTGGACTGGTCCGGCCAGCCGGAATTCCTGCTGGGTGCCAGGCTGCTGCCGGGCATGTGGGGTGCGCCCGTGCTGCTGATGCCGGGCGCGGGGCGTGCCGGCCGCAACCCCGAGGCGCTGGCCGCGCGCAGCCGCTACGGGCTGATCGGCACGCTGCGCGGCGGCGTGGGCGCGGACCCGCAGGGCATCGGGCTGGTGGTCAAGGCGCGCGAGACGCACCGCCTGCTGGAGGGCGTGCGGCGCGAGGTCACGGAGCGGTTGAAGCCGAATTAGCGCATGATCCGTGAAGGCGGCACGCCGAAGCGGTGAAGCATCCGCTCAGCAGCGGCTCAATGAAAATCCCGCGATTTCGGCAGCAGCCGCGCATCGCGTGGGTGGCCATGGCGCGGGTGCACCGGGCGCGGGTTGCGCACCTCATCGGCGCTGGTCATCTGGACAACCGGATCATGCGCGGCCGACAGCAGCGCGAGGGCATCCGAATGATCCTCCACACGGCGTGCCATCAGATGCACCACGCCCTCGGCGCTGCGCTGCACGCGGCCTTCGGCCAGCATCAGGCGGGCGGCCATGACGGGGCGGCGGAACTGCTCCAGCAGGCTTGCCCAGAGCAGCGCGTTCACGACGCCGCTCTCATCTTCCAGGGTGATGAAGACGGCATTGCCCTTGCCCGGCCGCTGGCGCACCAGCACCAGGCCCGCCATGCGCACCCAGGCACCATCGCGCATGGCGTTGACCGCCTCGGCGCTGCGCACACGCAGCGCCTGGAAATGGCCGCGCAGCATGGCCATGGGGTGGCCCTTCAGGGATAGCCGCAGGGATTGGTAGTCGGCCGCGATCTCCTCGCGCAAAGCCATCTCGGGCAGTTGCGCATCGGCCTCCGGCGCCAGTTCGGCTGCGTGTTCGAACAGCGGCAGTGGGGCTGCATCGGGGATGCGCTCCACCGCCCAGAGTGCGGCGCGCCGGCCCTGGCCGAGCGAGGCGAAGCCATCCGCATCGGCCAGCAGGCGCATGGCACGCGCGGGCAGCAGGCCGCGCCGCGCCACCTCCTCGGCGCTGCGGAAGCCAGGGCCGCGGGCGCGGATCATGCGGCGCAATTCGGCCTCGGCCAGGCCATCCACCTGGCGGAAACCCAGGCGCAATGCGCCCTTTTCCAGGCTGTTGTCCCAGTCGCTGTGGTTCACATCCACGGGCAGCACGCGCACGCCATGTTCGCGCGCATCGCGGATGATCTGCGCCGGGGCGTAGAAGCCCATGGGCTGCGAATTGAGCAAGGCGGCCGCGAAGACCGCCGGGTGGTGGCACTTGATCCAGGAGGAGACATAGACCAGCCGCGCGAAGGAGGCCGCGTGACTCTCCGGAAAACCGTAACTCCCGAAGCCCTTGATCTGCTCGAAGCAGCGATGCGCGAAATCGGCATCATAGCCACGCGCGATCATGCCCTGGACCATCAGCCGTTCGAATTCGCCGATGGTGCCGATATTGCGGAAGGTGGCCATGGCGCGGCGCAGCCCATTCGCCTGGTCGGGCGTGAAGCCGGCAGCAACGATCGCGATCTTCATCGCCTGTTCCTGGAACAGCGGCACGCCCATGGTGCGGCCCAGCACCTGGCGCAATTCATCGGCCGGGCCGTGTTCGGGCGCGGGGGATGGGAATTCCACCGGCTCCAGCCCTGCCCGCCTGCGCAGATAGGGGTGCACCATATCGCCCTGGATCGGACCGGGGCGCACGATCGCGACCTGCACCACCAGGTCGTAGAATTCGCGCGGCTTGAGGCGCGGCAGCATGTTGATCTGCGCCCGGCTTTCCACCTGGAAGACGCCGATGGAATCGCCGCGGCAGAGCATGTCGTAGACCGCCGCGTCCTCACGCGGGATGCTGGCCAGGTCGTGGTCGATGCCGTGATGTTCGCGCAGCATCGCGAAGGCCTTGCGGATGCAGGTCAGCATGCCGAGTGCGAGCACATCCACCTTCATCAGCCCCAGCGCATCGACATCATCCTTGTCCCATTCCAGGAAGGTGCGGCCCTCCATCGCGGCATTGCCGATCGGCGCGATCTCATCCAGCCGCCCGCGCGCCAGCACAAAGCCGCCGACATGCTGCGAGAGATGACGCGGGAAACCCAGCAGCCTTTGCGCGAAGCCGATGGCGCGCTGGATCACCGGATTGTTCGGGTCCAGCCCCGCCTCGCGCACATGGGCTTCGGGGATCTCATCGCCCCAGCTGCCCCATTGCAGGCCCGCGAGCCGCGCCGTCACATCCTCGGTCAGGCCGAGCGCCCGGCCGGCATCGCGCAGCGCGCTGCGCGGGCGGTAATGGATGACGATGGCGATGATGCCGGCGCGGTGCCGGCCGTATTTCTCGTAGATGTGCTGGATCACCTCCTCGCGCCGCTCATGTTCGAAATCCACGTCGATATCGGGCGGCTCGCGCCGTTCGGCCGAGATGAATCGTGCAAACAGCAGGTCATGTTCGGCGGGGTCCACGGCGGTGATTCCCAGCACGAAGCACACCGCCGAATTGGCCGCCGAACCGCGCCCCTGGCACAGGATTCCGCGCGCCTGTGCGAAGGCCACGATGTCATGGATGGTCAGGAAATACGGCGCGTAGTCCAGCTGCGCGATCAGCCGCAACTCATGGCGCAGCGCGGCTTCCACGCGCGCGGGCACACTGACCTGGTAGCGCTTGCGCGCGGCATTCCAGGTCAATTCCTCCAGCCAGGATTGCGCGTCCCGGCCGGGCGGCACGGGCTCGTCAGGGTATTCATAGCGCAGCTCATCCAGGCTGAAGGCAGCGCGGGCGAGCAGCCGCGTGGTCTCGGCCAAGGCTTCCGGCGCATCGGCGAACAGCCGCGCCATTTCGGCGGCCGGCTTCAAGTGGCGTTCGGCATTGGCCTCCAGCCGCAGGCCGGCGGCATCGATCGCCACATTCTCGCGGATGCAGCTCAGCACATCCTGCAGATCGCGCTGCTCGGGCGAGGCATAGAGCGCGTCATTGACCGCCAGCAGTGGCACGCGCGCGACCTCGGCGGTGGCGCGCAGCAGATGCAGCCGGTGGCGGTCATTGCCCCGGCGCGGCATGGTCGCGGCGAGCCATGTGGGCGCGGCCGCCGCCAGCCGCCGCAGCAGATCGGGCGGCGGCGGCGCATGGGCCGGCAGCAGCGTGAACAGCAGCCCCTCCGCATGGGCCAGCACATCCGCCAGGTGCAGGATGCAATCGCCCTTCTCCGCACGCCGATTGCCCAGAGTCAGCAGCCGGCACAGGCTGGCCCAGCCGGCGCGGCTCGCGACATGCGCGACGATATCGGGCGTGCCATCCACCAGCGTGAGCCGCGCGCCCAAGGCCAGGTGGAAATCGCCAGGCGTGGCGCCACCCGCGCGCGCTTCCAGCAGCTCTTCGCCAGGGCCGGAGCCCACGCGGCGGCGCGCCGGCGGCAGGCGGCCATGGGCGCGCAATTCGCGCAGCGCCACATGCGCGCGCACCACGCCGGCCACCGAATTGCGGTCGGTGATGGCGATGCCGGCATGGCCGAGTTCCACCGCGCGCAGCACCATCTCATGCGGGTGCGAGGCGCCACGCAGGAAGGAGAAATTCGTCGCCGCCACCAGCTCGGCATAGGGCGGCGGCGTGACTTGTGGCGCGTCCCGCGCGCGGGGTTCGAAGCGCAGGATCATGCGAAGACGCCATGCAGGAACCAGCGCGGCGCATCATCGCCATCCTCGCGGAACAGCCAGAAGCGGCGGCCTTGCGCATCCTCCACGCGGTAATAGTCGCGCGCCGCCACGGCATCCTCGCGCCACCATTCGGGGGCGATGCGCTCGGGGCCTTCGGCCAGCGTCACGTCATGCACGCGGCCCTTCCAGCGGAAGCGCAGCGGCGGGCCATCGGGCATGAAGGCCATGGCGGTGACAATGCGCGGCGGGTCGAACAATTGCAGCGGGCGCGGCGCATCCATCGGCTGCCATGGCGCGGGCGGCTCCAGCGCCGGGATACGCCGCGCCGCGCGTTCGGGCCGATGCGTCGCACAGGGCGCGAAGCGCAGCACGCGGCCGCGGCCCAGCCGCGTGGCCAGCACATCAATCAGCGCCGCGACATCACCCGCTGCCGCATCGCCCGCAAGCCCGGTCTGCGTGGCGGCCAGCGGCTCCGTGCGCGCAACCGACAGCCGCAGCGCGTCATAGCCGAAGCCGGGGTCGAGCGGTTCTTCCAGCCCGTCCAGCCGCTCACGCCACAATCGCAGGATGGCCGCCGCCTCACGCAAGGGCCGGCCGGATTCCACCACCAATTCGCGCGCCGTGCCATCGGTGCGGAACAGCGCCAGGGCGAAGACGCGCCCACCCATTCCGGCGGCGGTCAGCGCCGCGCACAGCTCCTCCAGCATCCCAGCCAGCAATGTCGCCAGCGCCTCGGTGCGCGTCAGCGGTTCGGCGAAGACGCGCGCGGCGGTGAAGTCGGGCGGCGGGCGCAGGGGCGTGATGGGCGCGTCTTCCTCGCCCAGCACGCGCCGCAGCCTTTGCACCAGCGCCATGCCGAAGCGCGCGGCCAGCGCCGCGGCGGGTCGGGCCGCCAGATCCCCCACGCGGCGCAGCCCGGCCTGCGCCAGGGCGCGCGCGGCGCGCGGCGAAGGCTCGAGGGCCGCCACCGGCAGGTCGCGCAGATCATCGCCACCGAAACGCGCCAGCGCGCGCGCCGCATCGGCGGTGCCGGCGATCGCGCTGCGCAGCGTCATGCGGGCGAAGCGGCGGCGGATGGCCGCGTGCAGCGCGCCCTCCCCGCCCCAGAGATGCGCGCAGCCGGTGATGTCGAGCAGCAGCCCATCGGGCGCATCCAGCGCGATGACGGGCGTGTAGCGTTCGCACAAGGCCGCCAGGCGCAGCAGAAAGGCGGCATCGGCGGCCGGGTCGGCGGGTGCTGTGGCCAGTTCGGGGATGCGCGCGCGGGCATCGGCCAGCGTCATGCCCGGCCAGAGGCCGAGCGCGGCCGCGCGCGCATCCAGCGCGAGGATGCGCATGCCACCCGCGCGCGCGGCGGTGACGGCCAAGGGTGGCGCCGCGTCATACCAGCGGCCGCTGGTATGACTTTGTTGTGGCACGCCGCCGCCCGCCAACCCGGCGTGCTCGATACGGCCGGCCGTTCGGCCGTCCGCATCATCCCGCCCGCGCGACAGGCGTTCGGCCGAGAGGTGCGGAAAATGCATCGCCAGCATCCTGCGCGGTGCGGAATTCTCGCTGTTCATCATCCCATTCCAGCAGCCAGGCGCGCCCCGGAATGCCTTGCCGGTGGCGCAGCAATTCGACATGCAGCGCAGCCCCAGGCGCGCGCGCCAGGCGCGGGCGGGAGGGTGCGGCGCGGATGCGCCAGCGCGTGGCGGCCGCACTGGGCATGGGCGCGCCCGCGCGCAGCAGCAGCACCGGCGTGGTGCTCGCTGCGAGTGCCAGGCGCCGCGTGGCGGTCATGTCCAGGTGGCGGGATTCGCCCCAGGGTTCGATCAGCACCGCGCCCAGCGCGCCGCTGCGCGCGGCATCCAGCCCCGCACGCAGCACGGAGGCCGCATCGCGCGCACGCACCAGCAGGATGCGCGCGGGGTCGAGGCCGAGCGCGGCCAGGCCCGGCGCGTGCAGCGCGCCGGAAAGCTGCTCGGCCGCATCCTGCCGCACCCAGAGGATGGGGCGCGACCCCGCCAGGCGTGCGGCGGTGCCGGCGGTGAAGGCGATGGCGGCGGCCAGGTCATCCGGCGTGGCGGCCAGCATGTCATGCAGGGCATCGGTGGCGATGCCGCCTTGCAGATGCTGATCCAGCGCGGCCGGGCCGAGGGGGCGGCGGGGCGTGTCGCGGCGGAGGCATTGCGCGATGTGGGGGGGTATGGTGCGCATGTTAGTTCCTGTTTTGTTCTTACAACATGCCTGCACGAAAGGCCAGAGCGAAATCGTTTGACAGGATGGCAGGCCAATCCTAGCGTTTGTTCGTATTTGAATATTCTGTTCAAATACGAACATTGGACCGTCGATGCCCGCCCCCGCGCTGGAACTGCTGCACGTCACGCGCCGCTTCCCGCCGCGCGACCGCCGCGCGCAGCCCTTCACCGCGATCGAACGCCTGAATTTCAGCGTCGCACCCGGCGAATTCGTGGCCCTTGTCGGCCCCTCGGGCTGCGGCAAATCCACCGTGCTGAACCTGGTGGCGGGCCTGGACCGCCCCAGCGAAGGCCAGGTCTTCGTCAGCGGCGAGGAAGTCTCGGGCGCCAATGCGCATGTCGGCTTCATGCTGCAGAAGGACCTGCTGCTGCCCTGGCGCAGCATCCGCCGCAATGTCGAATTCGGGCTGGAAAACCGCGGCCTTTCAGCCGATGAGCGGCGCGCGCGGGTCGCGCGTGAGCTGACCCGCTGCCGGCTTGGCGATTACGCGGATCGCTACCCGCACCAGCTCTCCGGCGGCCAGCGGCAGCGCGCGGCCCTGGCGCGCACGCTGGCGATCGAACCCAGTGTGGTGCTGCTGGACGAACCCTTCTCCGCGCTCGATGCGCAGACCAAATTGCTGCTGCAGAAAAGCTTCGCCG
>JAIXVH010000010.1 GCA_027483125.1 Acetobacteraceae bacterium
ACCTCGCGCCCGCCGGCATGCAGGGCGGCCAGCAATGCGGTGGAACCTGCCAGCCCGGCGGCATAGGCCGGCTGGTGGCCGGCGAGCGGGGAGGGCGGGTCATCGGCCTCGCCGACAATATCGAGCAGACCGGAGAGCGCGAGCAGGCCGAATTCCGACATGGCCGGATCCTCGCCGGGGCCGAAGACGGAGAAGCGGACCACGATGGGTGCAGCGGGCAGTGACGTGTTGTCGCCCAATGCCGCGTCGAAGCCATCGCCATCGCGCTGCTTTCCGGCATCGAGGAAACGCGCGAGCGGGCCGTCGAATGTCATCGGTCCATCGGGCCGCACCACCGTCGCGCCATACATCGCGCAGATGCGGCCAGCCATCGCGACGGCCAGCGCATGCGGTCGCTGCGCGCAGCGCGCCGATAGGTCCAGGATGCGGCGCCCGGCGAGCGGCTTCATCACACGCCCTGCCCGGGGTTCTTCTCGCCGGCGGCGAAGCGCTTCAGCCCCTCCGCCTGCGCTTTCGAGCGGCCGCGGATGCTGGCGTTGACCATTTGGCCGTGATCCATCGCCTGCTGCCAGTCGGTGATGAAGGCGGGGATGCGGTCCAGCGCCTGCTTGGATTCGGCCAGCGCCACCGCGTCGAATTGCGCGACCATTTGTGCCACTTCGCGCGCGCGCGGCAGCAGCATCTCGTGCGGCACGCATTCATTGACCATGCCCCAGCGCTCGGCGGTGGCGCCATCGACGCGCTGCGTGGTCAGGATCATCCAGGCGGCGCGCTTGCGCGTGATGCCCGAGAGCTGCGCGGCGGGGCCGGCCATGCCGGGATACGTCGCAAAGCCCATTTCGGGACAGCCGATGCTGGCCTTCTCGGAGGCGATCGCCAGGTCGCACACATTGATCAGCGTGGAGCCACCACCCAGCGCCAACCCGTTCACCGCGGCGATGAAGACCGACGGATGCCGGCGGATCATCATGTTCACCGCAATCCATTCCTGCGGGCCGCTATCATCGCCGCGCGCGACATCGGCCTGGCGTTCCTTCAGGTCCATCCCGGCGCAGAAGGAGGCGCCGGTGCCGGTCAGCACGATGGCCTTCATGTCGCGGCAGGCCTCGAAGGCGTCGCGCATGCCGCTGCGCGTGGCGCGGTCCACGGCGTTGCGCTTGTCCTCGCGGTTGAGGGTGATTTCGGCCCAGCCGTCATGGCGGGCGACAAGAACCGGTTGGGTCATCGGATGATCTCGAATTGCGGCATGGTGATGCCGTTCTCTTCAGGGTCGAAGACGACGCGCAGGCGCTGGCCGATGGCCAGTTCGCTGGCCGGCGCGCCGCGCAGATTGGCGAGGAAGGATGGCCCTTCATCCAGCTTCACCATCACCACCGGATAGGGCGTGCGGAAGCCTTCGAAGTATTTCTGGTGGAAGACGACGAAGGACCAGAGCGTGCCTTCGCCAGGGCTGCTGACCCACTCCAGATGTGGCTTGCCGGTGAAGGGCGAAACCGGCGCGGGCGGGAAGAAGCAGCGCCCGGTATCGGTGCAGCGCGGCAGGATGAAGCGCTGTTCGCGCGCGGCATCCCAGAAGGGCTTGGACCAATTGTCGATGACAGGTGCCGGCATGGCTCAGCCCCTCCGCAGGATGACGGATTGCGCGATGTTGGTGGCGCAGATGTATTGCATCGCCCGGGCGTCCGGGATTTGCCGCGGGCCGCATTCGCCGCGCAGCTGGCGGACGCATTCGGCGATGATCTCCCAGCCCTGCATGTAGCTGTTGGAGAGATGCCCGCCTGAGGTGTTGGTGGGCCATCGCCCGGCGCCCAGGCGCAGCGCGCCATCCTTCACGAAATCACCGGATTCGCCGGGCTTGCAGAAGCCCAGGCCCTCCAGGCTGAACATCACGGTGGGGGTGAAGTTGTCGTAGATGCCGAGGCCTTGAAGGTCATCGCGCCCAAGCCCTGCGCGCGCGTAAATCTGCTCGCGCACGGCACCCAGGTTGGACTGCCAGAAGTCGGTCGGCGGCGCGCTGCCGTAAGTGAAATTGTCCTGCCGCGCATAGCCGGAAATCAGCACCGGCGGGCGCTTCAGATCCTTGGCGCGCTCGGCGCTGGTGATGATCCAGGCGACCGCGCCGTCATTGATCAGGCAGTAGTCGAGCAGTGCCAGCGGTTCGCAGATCGGCCGCGCGGGGGCGTGGTCCTCGCGGGTGATCGGCTTGCCGTGCATCACCGCATCGGGGTTCAGGCAGGCATGGTGGCGGAAGGCCTCCGCCACCCAGCTCAGATCGGCATGCGTGGTGCCGTATTCATGCATATGGCGCCGCCACATCATGGCGTGAATCGCGCCCGGGCTGGTCATGCCCCAGGGCGACCATTGGCTGTCGCCGCCGCCATAGCGCATGCGCACGCTGCGACCGTTATTGCCATAGACGAGCGCCACGGTCTTCGCCGCACCCGTCGCCACCGCCTGCATCGCCAATGACAGCGATACGCCGGAAAATCGGCCTGGCGCCTCGGTCAGCAGGCAGTATTGCGGGTTGATGCCCATCATCTCCGCGAAGCGTTCGTAGGAGGGGATGCGATTGACGATCAGGCCGTCGATATCGCTGGGCTTCAGGCCGGCATCGTCCAGCGCCGCGTTCAGCGCTTCGCAACCCAGCCCGTAGCTGTCGGATTCGGGGAAATTGCCGAAGGCGCTGGTGCCGATGCCGGCAAAGGCGGTCTTGTCGCGCAGCGGCCAGGGTGTGCTGATGTTGGGCGTTTCCATGAAGGCAGGCTGCGCCATCGTTGATGGCGACAAAAGACCGCAGTCTTTCCTGGGGCACCCCAAGCCATGCTATGGGTGAATCATGTCCGCCATGCCGCCGCTGCCCGCCCTGCACGCCTTCGCCCTGGTCGTCGAGGCAGGCAGCATCGCCGCCGCCGCGCGAAGGCTCGGTGTCACCCAGCCCGCCGTCTCGGCCCAGATGCGCGCGCTGGAAGCCACATTGGGCGTGGCATTGCTGCGCCGCGGCGCCAATGCCGCCGTGCCCACCGAGGCCGGTGCGCGCTATGCCGCGAGCCTCTCGGCCGCCATCGCCACCATGCAGGCCGCGACCGCCGCGCTGCGCGCCCGGCAGGCGCCGCCCTTGCGCCTGCGCGCCTACACCACCTTTGCGCTGCGCTGGTTGATCCCGCGCCTGGCCCGCTTCCACGCGAAACATCCATCGATCCGCGTCGAGGTCTCGACCGGGCTGGAGGCGGTGGATTTCGCCCGCCAGGCTGTCGATGCCGCGATCCGCACCGCGCCACGTGCGCCGGCGCGCAATGCGATGCGCCTGATGCGCGTCACGCTGATGCCCTTCGCCGTGCCGCGGCTCGCGCGCCGCTGGCAGGCCGCGCATGGCGAATTGCTGGGCTCCGTCGCGCGGCCGGGTGACTGGGGCTTGTGGTGCGACGCCCGCGGTAAGCCAGGCCCCGCACCCTTGCTATACGAGAGCACGTCACTGGCCATCCAGGCGGCGTTGGAAGGCTTGGGCGCCGTCATCGCGCCGCCCGAATTTCTGGCGGGCGAATTGCGCGCCCGGCGCCTTGTGGCGCTTGATGAGGCGCCGGTGCCGACCCCGGATTCCTATTGGCTTCTGCTGCCACCCGGTCGCGTGGCGCCACCCGCCGAAGCCTTCCGCGCCTGGCTCGCCGAGGAGATGCAATCAGCGCGCGGCGGTTGACGTGCGGCGCGGCAGCCTCCCCAATCAACGTCGACAGGAGACGCCCATGGAATCCCTCGCGCGCATCGTCGGCCCCGGCAATGTGCTGACCGACCCATCGGACACGCTGCCTTATGGCACCGATTGGCGCGGCAGCGCGGCTGTTGCCCCTGCCATGGTCGCGCGCCCCGGCAGCACCGCCGAAGCGGCGGCGTTGATGCGTGAGGCGGCCGCGAGCGGCCTGCGCGTGATCCCCGCCGGCGGTCGCACTGGCCTTGCCGGCGGCATCGTGCCGATCGCGGCGAATGCGCCGGTGCTGTCCATCTCTCTGGAACGCATGAACCGCATCCGCATGGTGGACCCGATCGACATGTCCATCGCCGTCGAGGCCGGCTGCACCGTGGAGGCGGTGCAGAACGCCGCGACCGAGGCCGGGCGCCTCTTCCCGCTGGCCTTTGGTGCGCAGGGTTCGGCGATGATCGGCGGTGCGCTGTCCACCAATGCTGGCGGCATCCGCGCGCTGCGCTACGGCACCGCGCGCGACCTGGTCCTAGGTCTTGAAGTGGTGCTGCCCGATGGCCGCGTGCTGGATGACATGCGCCGGGTGCGCAAGGACAATACCGGCTATGCGCTGCGCCATCTCTTCGTGGGCGCAGAGGGCACGCTCGGCCTCATCACCGCCGCCTCGCTCAAGCTCTACCCCGCGCTGCGCCTGCGCGAGACGGCCTTCGTCGCGGTCGAAACGCCCGAAGCCGCACTCGCCCTCTATGGGCGCATGCAAGGCTGCGGCGCGGAGCTGGTGGCCTTCGAGCTCTGCGGCCAGCGCACCATTCAGCTGACCGTGCAGAACGGCCCGCGGCTGCGCGCGCCGGTGCCGCTGGTGACACCTTGGTTCTGCATCATCGAGATCGCCGCCGCCCATGACAGCCTGCCGCTGCGCGCCATCATGGAGGATAGCCTGGCCGCCGCGATGGAAGCCGGCGAATGCGCGGATGTGATGATCGCCGAGAACGAGGACACGCGCGCCATGCTGTGGCGCATGCGCGAAAGCACGCCTGATGCGGTGCGCCAGGCGGGGCCATCAGTGCCCACCGACACGGCCGTGCCGGTCTCCGCCGTGCCGCGCTTCATCGCCGATGTGGAGCGCGAATCGGCGGCGCGCTGGCCGGAGGGTCATGTGATGTCGATCGGGCATCTGGGCGATGGCAACATCCATATCAACCTCCAGGCCCCGGGCCCCGAGGTCCCGCGTGCGGACTGGTACGCGCGCGCGGCTGGCTTTGATGCCATGGTCAATCGCCTGGCCGTCGCCGCCGGCGGCAGCTTCAGCGCCGAGCACGGCATTGGCACGGGAAAACTCAAGGCGATGGCGGCCATGAAGGACCCGGTTGCGCTGGACGTCATGCGCAGCATCAAGGCAGCACTTGACCCCGCTGGCATGATGAATCCGGGCAAGCTGCTGCCCGGTTAGAAATGCTCGCCGCGCAGCACGTCGCAATCGGTGATGCTGACAATGGCCGGGCGTGCGCCCAGCAATTCCTCGCGCGCGCCGAGCACCGCTTCGACGACTGCTTCGCCCGCGATGCACAGGATCAGCACATTATCCTGCACGCCCGAGAGATCGCCGCTGCGCCGCAGGCCGCGCCGCCCGCGGCCCGACAGGACCGGCAGCATGGTCCAGCCCTTGGCACCCAGGCGGTCGAGAAGTTCCGTCACCTGTTCCGCGCGCACCGCTTCGACCACGATCTCGATGCGCTTACGCCGTGTCGTGTCCATCATGCCCCCGCCAGCCACAGATACAGCGGGATCCCCGCCAGGATGTTGAAGGGAAAGGTCACGGCGACCGAGAGCGTGACATAGATGCCCGCATCGGCCTCGGGCAGTGCCATGCGCATTGCCGCCGGCACCGCGATATAGCTGGCCGAGGCCGAGAGCACCGTCAGCAAAGCCACACCGCCGGGCGAGAGGCCGATCAACAGCCCGCAGCCCAGGCCGCAGGCTGCGCCGAACAGCGGCATCAGCACGCCGAAGGCGATCAAGGCCGGCGGCAATCCACGCCCGGCCGCGCGCAGCTGGCGCGACGCCATCAGCCCCATCTCCAGCAGGAAGAAGCACAGCGCGCCCTGCCAGAGCTGCGTTGTGAAGGGCGCCAATTGCTGCGCGGCCGCGGCACCGCCGATCCAGCCGATCAGGAAGGAACCCAGCAGCAGCACGACGCTGCCATTGAGGAACACCTCACGCAGCAGCCGGGACGAAAACACGGCACCGCCGGCGCCGCGCGCCAGCAACAGGCCGGTGACGATCGCCGGTGTTTCCATGGCCGCCAGCACGGCAGGCATGAAGGGCTCGGCGGAGACGCCGCGCGCCGAGAGCACGCCCTGGGCGGCGGCGAATGTCACCACCGAGACCGAGCCATAATGCGCCGCCACCGCGCCTGCCGTGGTGCGGTCCAGCCCGACCGGTCCGCGCAGCGCCAGATAGGCCGGCAGCGGCAACAGCAAAGACAACAGGATCCCCGCCGCCAGCGTGGGCAGCATGGTCCCGCCCGCGCCTGCGATCGCAAGCGCAGCCCCGCCCTTCAGGCCGATCGCCATCATCAGGTAGAGCGACAGCCCCTTGGCCAGCGAATCGGGCACTGCGAGGTCACTGCGCAGCGCGCCGGCCAGCATGCCGAGCGCGAAGAACAGGACCGGTGTGGGAAGGAGGATGTTCAGGTCAGGCACTTGCAGGTTCTAGCCTTGTCAATGGTGAGGGTGAAGCCTTCATGCACAAATTTGTCCTTGCGTCCAAAGGGTTTACGGTGTGTCATTCCGACATCGATACGGAGGCGCCATGATCGCGCGTGATGACCCCGAGGCGCGGCGAGCGCGTGTACGGGACGGATTGTCGGCGCTTGCGACTGGCCGCTTCGCCGAGCGCTTGCGCATGGAAGCCGCCGCAAGCCTGCTGGTTGTGGTGCATCGTGCGCTGCAACTGGCGCGCAGCGGGCTTTGGGTGCGGCTGGGGACAGATGCGCCCGGCGCAGCCCTGGAGCGCATCGTCGGATCCTGGCAGCCTGAGACGCTGACGGCGGCTGAATACATCGAAGGGCTGACGCCTGGGCAGGTCTCTGGGCTGATGGAACTGGGCCCGATCTGGGCGGAATCGATGCTGGCGGCGGAAAATGCGGGTTCGGTGGTACGGCGGCCGCGCCATGCCAGCCGGTCGGTGCGGGTCAGCCGCCGCGCCTGACGGCTCAGCCCTGATCGGGCATCAGCACCGACACGGCGGCCTGGGCGGCGATGCCTTCCTCGCGCCCGGTGAAGCCGAGTTTCTCTGTGGTGGTCGCCTTCACGCCGATGCGGCCGAGATCCACGCCGAGCAACTGCGCCAGGCGTTCGCGCATCGCCTCCACATGCGGGCGGAATTTCGGGCGCTCGGCGATCAGCGTGACATCGGCATTGATCAGACGCCCGCCGCGTGCGGCGATGCGCGCGGCCGCATGCACCAGGAATTGCGCGCTGTCCGCATCCAGCCACTTCATCTCGCTGGGCGGGAAATGCGCGCCGATATCACCCTCACCCAAGGCGCCGTAGATCGCGTCGCACAGCGCGTGGATGCCGACATCGGCATCCGAATGGCCATCAAGGCCGCGGCTGTGCGGGATGGTCACGCCGCAGACGATCAGCGGCCGCCCTTCCACCAGGCGATGCACATCGAAGCCGGTGCCGACGCGGCAGACCATGAGCGGGGAGATGTTCACGCGGGCGATATCCTCTGGCCAGGTGATCTTGATATTGTGCTCGCTGCCGGGGACCAGCGCGACCGGCTGGCCCATGCGTTCGAGCAGCTCGGCATCATCCGTCGCGGTGGCCGCATCGGCCGCCGCGTGGGCCGCGCGCAACACGGAATAATGGAACCCCTGCGGCGTTTGCGCACGGAACAGGCCGGCACGGGGCACAGTGCGGGCGATCATGCCATCCGCGCCGGCCTTCAGCGTGTCGCTGACCGGCTGCGCGGGGATCGCGCCGGGAGCCTTCGCCAATGCGCCCAGCAGGGCTTCGATGGTGCCTGGTGGCACGATCGGCCGCGCGGCGTCATGCACCAGCACGATATTCGGCGCGCGTTCGGCCAGCGCCACGAGCCCGGCCTGCACCGATTCCGCGCGCGTTGACCCGCCGGGTACGGGGGGCAGCGCGGGCAAGCCGCCCAGCGCATCCGCCAGCCGCGCTTCGTCACCGGCCGCGCAGACGGGTTGCAGCGCATGCACATGCCCGCCGGCCAGCAGCGCTTCGGCCGCGTGCCGCAGCACGGGCTTGCCGCCGATGCTCAGATACTGCTTGGGCACAACGCCGCCGAAGCGCGAACCCGAGCCCGCCGCGAGGAGAATAGCCACCACATCCATGCGCCCCGGTTATTCCGGTTTGCGGCGCGCGGGAACCCCAGCAGGTTGGTTGCTCATGGCTTGGGCTTTCTGTATGGGTTGCCCACATGTTAGGCACCCATCCCTTGCGGCCCATCACGCTGGCGCCGGGCGTCACCATCGAAACCCCGGTGATCCTCGCACCCATGTCCGGCGTGACCGATCTGCCTTTCCGACGCCTGGCGCGTGAGGAAGGTACCGGCCTTGTCGTCTCCGAGATGATCGCGTCGAACGCGATGATCCGCGAGAATGCGCGCAGCCTCTCGATGAGCGAGGTGGAGGGCCATGGCGCGCCATCCTCCGTGCAGCTGGCCGGCTGCGAGCCATCGGTGATGGCTGAAGCCGCCAAGCTGGTCGTGGACCGGGGTGCGGCGATCGTCGACATCAATTTCGGCTGCCCGGTGAAGAAGGTGGCGGTCGGGCAAAGTGCCGGCTCGGCGCTGATGCGCGACGAGGTGCGTGCAGCCGCCATCCTGGAAGCCACCGTGCGCGCGGTGCAGGTGCCCGTCACGCTGAAGATGCGCATGGGCTGGGACCACCAGTCATTGAACGCGGCGCGGCTTGCGCGCATCGCGCAGGAATGCGGTATCCGGATGGTGACCATCCATGGCCGCACGCGGCAGATGCTCTATACCGGCACCGCCGACTGGGATTTCATTGCCGGCGTGAAGGCCGCGGTGAGTATTCCGGTCATCGCCAATGGTGACATCGTCACGGTGGAAAACGCAGCTGATGCGCTGCGGCGTTCGGGCGCGGATGGCGTGATGATCGGTCGTGGCTGCTATGGCCGCCCGTGGTTTCCGCGCCAGGTCGCGCATTACCTGCGCACCGGCGAAACCCTGCCCGACCCCACGCCCGCCGAACACCACGCCATCATGCTGCGCCATTACCGCGAGATGCTGTCGCACCATGGCACGCAGACCGGCGTTCGCATGGCGCGCAAGCACCTGGCCTGGTATTCCAAGGGCCTGCGGGGTTCCGCCGAATTCCGCGCCGCCGTGAACCTGGTGGACAGCCCGGCCGAGGCGGAGGCGCTGATGGACAGCTTCTTCCGCCCGTTGATCGAGAACCCCGAACCTTCGCGGCTTGCGGCATGATCGCAGGACGCGTGGCCAGCCTGGTGCGCCGGCGCGAACAGCCGCGCCCGGCGATCCCCGAGGCGGTGATGGTGCTGGCGGCACTGCCCATGCCGGTCGTGGTGCTCGACGCGGAGGATCGCTTCCGTTTCGCCAACCCGGCCGCCGAACTGTTCTTCGAGCATTCCGCGGCGACGCTGCTCGGCGCGCCGCTGGCTGATTTCCTGCCGCATGACTCGCGCCTGTTTTCGCTGCTGCGCCAGGTGCGGCTGATGGACGCACCGGTTGCCGACCATGACCTGTTGCTGGAAAGCCCGCGCCTGTTCCGCCAGGGCGTGTCCGTTCACGGCGCGCCGGTGAACGAGCTGCCCGGTTCGGTCGTGCTGTCGATGACCGATGGTTCGAAGGCCGCGATGCTGGACCGGCAGCTGAATTTCCTGGGCGCCGCACGCGGTGCGACCGCCATGGCCGAAATGCTGGGCCATGAGATCAAGAACCCGCTCTCAGGCATTCGGGGTGCGGCGCAATTGCTGGAGCAGAATGCGAATGAGGCCGATACCGAACTCACGCAGCTGATCCAGGAAGAGGCGGACCGCATCCGCAAGCTGATCGACCGGATGGACATGTTCTCCGACCGCCCGATCGAGCGTGAGGCGCTGAACATCCATCGCGTGCTCGACCATGTGAAGCGCGTGGCGCAATCGGGCTTCGCGGCCCATCTGCGCTTCACCGAGGAATACGACCCCTCCCTGCCGCCGGTCTGGGGCAATCGCGACCAGCTGATCCAGATCCTGCTGAACCTCGTGAAGAACGCGGCCGAGGCGATGACCGAGGCCAATCATGGCCAGGATGTCCATCTGACCACGGCGTATCATCATGGCGTGCGCATCGCGGTGCCCGGCAGCAGCGAGCGCGTGCACCTGCCGCTGACCGTGACGGTGCGCGACAATGGCCCTGGCATCCCCGAGGCAATCCGCGCGACGCTGTTCGAACCCTTCATCACGACCAGGCGCGGCGGGCAGGGCTTGGGCCTGGCGCTGGTCGCCAAGCTGGTTTCGAATCATGGTGGGCTGATCGAATGCGACAGCCGCCCTGGCCGCACCTCCTTCCGTATTTCATTGCCCGTGCCGCCCCCGGGCGAGCCGACACCGGATGACACCGAATGACCGATGCCCGTTCCATCCTGATCGCCGATGATGATCGCGCCATCCGCACCGTGCTGTCCCAGGCGCTGTCGCGCGCGGGATATGCGGTGCGAACCACTGCGTCTGCCTCCACGCTGTGGCGCTGGGTGGAGGATGGCGAGGGCGACCTGGTCATCACCGATGTCGTGATGCCCGACGAAAACGGCTTGGACCTGCTGCCGCGCATGAAGCGCGTGCGCCCTGATCTGCGCGTCGTGGTGATGAGCGCGCAATCGACCTTCACGACGGCGGTGAAGGCCGCGCAGCGCGGCGCTTTCGAATACCTGCCCAAGCCCTTCGACCTGAAGGAATTGCTCGCCGTCGTCGAGCGCGCACTGGCGCGGGCGAGCACACCGGAAGCCGAGGACGAAGCCAGCGCCGAGAAGCTGCCTTTGGTGGGCCGCAGCACGGCGATGCAGGAGATCTACCGCACCGTAGCCCGGCTGACGACGACCGACCTGACCGTGATGATCACGGGCGAAAGCGGCACCGGCAAGGAACTGGTCTCGCGCGCGTTGCATGACTACGGCAAGCGCCGCGCCGGGCCTTTCGTCGCCATCAACATGGCCGCGATCCCGCGCGAATTGATCGAGAGCGAGCTGTTCGGCCATGAACGTGGCGCCTTCACCGGTGCGCTGGTGCGCGGCGTGGGCCGCTTCGAACAGGCCGCCGGCGGCACGTTGTTCCTCGATGAGATCGGCGACATGCCACCGGAGGCGCAGACCCGCCTGCTGCGAGTCCTGCAGGAGGGTGAATTCACCACCGTTGGCGGCCGCCAACCCATCAAGGCGAATGTCCGCATCATCGCCGCCACCCATCGTGACCTGCGCGCCTCCATCCGCGGTGGCTTGTTCCGTGAAGACCTGTTCTATCGGTTGAATGTGGTGCCCATCCGCCTGCCGCCGCTGCGCGAGCGGACCGAGGATATTCCCCTGCTGGCGCGCCATTTCCTCGACCGTGCCAAGGCCTCCGGCCTGCCGGGCAAGCAGCTCTCGCCCGATGCGCTAGAGCGGCTGAAGCGCCATGCCTGGCCGGGCAATGCGCGCGAGCTGGAAAACCTGATGCGGCGCCTGGCCGCGCTCTACCCGCAGGAGACGATCGACGGCACAGCCGTCGATGCCGAACTGGCCGAGGCGGAGACCACCGCCGAGGGCGCGCCACGCGCCTCGGAGACGCTGGAACAGGCGGTCGAACGCCACCTGAAGATGCTGGTCGCCGCGCACAAGGATGGCGTGCCGGTGCGCGACCTGCATGACCGCGTGATGGCGGAAGTGGAGCGGCCGCTGCTGCGGCTGGCGCTGTCGGCCACGCGCGGCAACCAGATCAAGGCCGCCGCGATGCTGGGCCTCAACCGCAACACGCTGCGCAAGAAGCTGCGGGAGCTTGAACTGCCCGTTGTCCGCGGGATCAGCTGATGCCGTGCGGCATCAGCCATTGGTCCGGGCCGATTCACGCCGCCGCGAAACGGCAGCGGCGATCGGACCTTTGACCATGGCCGCCGCGACGCAGCCCGAGGCTCGCGGCTTCGCCCGTCGCATCACGGATATCCTGCTGGGCAAGGGGGTCACGCTTGGGCTCGCGGTGGGTGCGCTGGTCATGGCGGTGGCCACCTTCACCGTGCTGTCCGATGGCAACCCCTTCGGGCCGTCGCGGCCGGGCATTGTGGTGGGGCTCGTGCTTGCCAACACCGCCTTCCTGCTGCTGCTGGTGG
>JAIXVH010000220.1 GCA_027483125.1 Acetobacteraceae bacterium
TGGCTGTTGCCGCGAATGCCGCGCTCGGGCAGGTCCACCACATCCACATGCCCACCGGCGGCGCGCACCGCCTCGCCGAAGCGCACGCCATTGGCGCGGATGGTGGGCCAGCGGGCGTCCTGCGCGATATAGTCGCCATAGACCAGCAGCACCGGCACATTGCGCAGCGCCGCCACCCGCGCGGAATCGCCCACCGCGGCGGGTTCCACCAGCACCAGCGCGCGCACCAGGTCGGGCCGCGCCTGCGCCGCGCGCCAGGCGAAGAGACCGGCCTGGCTATGTGCCATCACCACCGAGGGCCCGGTCCGCTCCAGCAGCGCGATATAGGCCGCGAGCGTCATGTCATCGGTGGTGGTGAAGCGCGGCACGACCTGCCGCATGAAGTTCATGTAGCTCTCGCGGTCGGTCGGGAACTGGTTGCCCGGCAGCACCTCACCGCGCGCGAAGGAGCCGGTGCCCGCGCCGATGCGGAAGCGTTCCCAGGGGTTGTCCACCGTCAGCGTCAGCGCCGTGCCGCCGGTCTGCTCCGGAATCTGCGTCCAGCCGGCGCGGCCGCGTTCCACCGCGTCCGACACCACGACATGCCAGCCGCGGCGCAGGAAGAAGTGCTGCCAGCCATCGCGCCCATCGGGCGTGGTTTCCCACGACACGCCGGACAGCCCGCCGCCATGCCACATCAGCAGCGGCGCCGCCCCGCGCAGCGGCCGGGGCACCATGAACTGCGCATACATCGACCCCACCAGATAGGTGCCGTTGGGGTCGACGCGCGCCGGCACGCCGCCGGGGCTGAACAGCACCTCGCGCACTGGCTGGCCGCTGACCACCACCTCCCGGCCGCCGACATGGAAACTGCCGAAGCGTTCCAGCGTGATCGGCTCGGCCGCCGCCATCATCGGCAGCAGGGCCAGGGCGGTGATCCAACGGCGCATGGCATGTCCTTCCTCAATCCACGGTGATGTTGGCGCGGCGGATCACTTCCGCCCAGCGCACACGTTCTTCCCGGATCAGCTGCGCGAAGCCCGGGCCGTCCAGGTTGGAGGGTTCGGCGCCTTCGTCGCGCAGGCGCGCATTCAGCGCGGGGTCGCGCAGGCCGGCCTGCATGGCGCTGGTCAGCCGCGCGATGATCGCCTCCGGCGTGCCCTGGCGCACCAGCAGCCCGTACCAGGCGGTCGCCTTGTAGCCGGGCACGGTCTCGGCGACCGTGGGCACATTGGGAATCACGGGGATGCGCTGCTCGCCGGTCACGCCGAGCGCGCGCAGCACATTGCTGTTCAGCAGCCCCACCACCGAAGGCAGCGTCGTGATCATGAAGTGCAGCGTGCCGGCGGCCACATCGGTCAGCGCCGGGCCGGCGCCGCGATAGGGCACGTGCTCGGCGCGCAGATCGGCCATCTGCATCAGCAGCGCCGCGGCCAGGTGGCTGGCCGAACCATTGGAGGCCGAGCCATAGGTCGTGTCGCCGCGCCCGGCGCGCACCTCGTCCAGCAACTGGCGCATGTTCTGCGCGCGCGAGCGCGGGCCGACCACCACCACCAGCGGCGCATCCGCGACCAGGCCCAGCGGCGTCAGCGCGCGCTCGGGGTCCACGCGCAGGTTGCGGAACAGCGTCGGGTTGACCGACATCGGGCCGTGATTGCCCATCAGGATGGTGTAGCCATCGGCGGGTGCCTGCGCCGCGACCTCGGTGGCCAGGTTGCCGCCGGCGCCGGGGCGGTTCTCGACCAGCACCTGCTGGCCCAGCACCGGGGTCATCGCATGCGCGATGGCGCGCGCGATCAGGTCGGTGCCGCCGCCAGCGGCAAACGCCGTCAGGATGCGCAGCGGGCGGTTGGGGAAATCCTGCTGCGCGGCGGCAGCGGCAGGGGCGAGGGCGGCGGCAAAGGCCGTGCGGCGGGTGATCATCATGCGGCAACCTTGTGCAGCGGCGCGTTGCCTGTCCAGACACGTCCGGGCACCAGCAGCGTGCCTTCCATGATGCGCCGCGCGGTCCGCAGCATGCCGGCCCAGGCCACGTCCTCCTCGCCATTCATCGCGATGGGCACATCCAGCACGCCGCCGGGATGACGGATATAGACGGTGTCGCCCGCGACCGGCGGCACCACGGTACCCGGCACCTTGGCTGCGGCGGCGAGACAGATGGCGCCGGTCACGGCGAGTGCCTTGTGCACGGCATGCGGGGTCAGGTAGCGCACGGCGAAATCCGCGCCTTCAGTGGGGCCAACCAGCCCGACCTTGGGCACCACGCTGTCGGTCACATCGCCGAAGCCCATGCGCCGCCCGGCCTCCATGCGCAGCTTTTCGATGCGCGCCAGCAGCGCGGCATCGCCATCGATCTCGGCCGGCGCGGCTTCCGCGCTGGTGCCCACATCGGCGGCGCGCAGGATCATCATCGGCATGGCGCAATCGACCAGCGAGACCTCGATCCCGTCGATCACTTCGCTGCGCGCGCCGGTCGGGAACAGCTTGCCGGTCTTGGCACCCGCCACCTGGCGGAAACGCAGCATGATGGGCGCCGCGGTGCCCGGCACGCCGGGGATGGCGGCATCGCCGTCATAGGTCACTTCGCCGCCGGGCGTCTGGATCAGCGCCTCGATCAGCGCGCCGGTGTTGCGGTTGCGGATTCGCACCAGCGTGGTCTCGCCCTGCGGCCGCACGATGCCGGCCTCAATCGCGAAAGGCCCGACGCCGGCCAGCATGTTCCCGCAATTGGGCCGCGTATCGACGATGGATTTCAGGATATCCACCTGCGCGAAGAGGTAGTCCACATCCACGCCTTCCTCGCGGCTGGGCGCCACGATGGCGACCTTGCTGGTCAGCGTATTGGCGCCGCCGATGCCGTCCACCTGCAGCTGGTGCCCGCTGCCCATGGCGGCCAGCAGCACGGCGTCGCGCGTGGCGGTGTCGGAGGGCAGGTCACTCTCCAGGAAATAGGGGCCGCGGCTGGAGCCGCCCCGCATGATGACGCAGGGGATTCGTGTCTGGCGCATGCCCCGGATGCTGGCGCTTGACCGCCGCGCGCGCAAGCGGGATGGAACCGCATGACCCGTGACGATCTGCTTGCCGCACTCACCCAACGCCTCGGCCCGCAAGGGGTTCTGCTGGGCGCCGACATGGCCCCGCACGAGACCGATTGGCGCGCCTTGTTCCAGGGCCATGCGATGGCCGTCCTCCGCCCCGCCAGCACCGAGGAAATGGCCGATGCCGTGCGCCTCTGCGCCGCCGCCCGCGTGCCCATGGTGCCGCAGGGCGGCAATACCAGCATGGTCGCCGGCGCCACGCCCGATGAGACCGCCACGCAGATCGTGCTGACCACCACGCGCATGACCCGCATCCGCGACATCGACGTGAACGACATGACCATGGTGGCCGAGGCCGGCGTGATCCTGAAGTTAGCGCAGGATGCCGCGCGGGATGCCGGCGCGCTGTTCCCGCTCTCGCTCTCGGCCGAGGGGTCCTGCACGATCGGCGGCGTGCTCTCCACCAATGCCGGCGGCAACACCACGGTGCGCTACGGCAATGCGCGCGAGCTGATGCTGGGCCTGGAAGCGGTGATGCCGGACGGAACCATCTGGCACGGTCTGCGCCGCCTGCGGAAGGACAATACGGGTTACGCGCTGCGCCATCTGCTGGTGGGCGCGGAGGGCACGCTGGGCATCATCACCGCGGCCGCCCTGCGTCTGTTCCCGCGCCCGGTGGAGGAAGCCGTCGCCTTCTGTGCGGTCGCCGACGAAGATGCCGCGCTGTCGCTGTTCCGCCGCTTCCGCGGCCGCGACGAAAGCGCGGTGCGCGCCTTCGAATACATGTCAGCCGGTTCCATGCATCTGGTGCTGGACCATGTGCCCGGCGTCAGCCTGCCGCTGGCCGAACGCGCGGCCCATTACGTGCTGGTCGATCTGGCTTCCTCGCGCCCCGGCGCAAACCTGCGCGCGCTGCTGGAATCCGTGCTGGAGGAAGCCATGGAAGCCGGCGAAGTGACCGACGCCGCATTGGCGGAATCCGAAGCCCAGCGCGCCGCCATCTGGAAGCTGCGTGAGGAACACCCCGAAGGCCAGAAACGCGCCGGCGCCAGCGTGAAGAACGATGTCTCCGTGCCGGTCTCCAAGGTGCCGGAAATGGTACGCCGGTCCTGCGAGGCACTGACGCGCCTGATCCCCGGCAGCCGCCCCGTTCCCTTCGGCCATATCGGCGACGGTAATATCCACATGAACCTGGCGCAGGAACCGGGCACGGACCCTGCTGCCTTCCTCGCGCGCAGCCATGACATCATGGATTGCGTGAACGAGATCGTGCGCGAATTGGGTGGCTCCTTCAGCGCCGAACATGGTGTGGGCCGCATCAAGACCGACATGGTGGAAGACTGGCGCGGTGGTGCGGAACTGGCGGCGATGCAGGCCATCAAGCGCGCCATGGACCCGCATGGCCTGATGAACCCCGGCAAGGTGTTGCGCGGCTTGTGATCCGCCTTCTTCTCGCCCTCGCGCTGACAGGCTGCGCGCCCGCGCTGCCCACGCATTGGGTCGTGCCCGTCACCGTCGAATTCGGTGACACTGCGCGCGCCCGCGCCACCGCCATCCGCCTGGCCGACGGCACCTTGCTCTCAGCCGCGCATATCCTCGACGAAGCCGGCATCGCCGAGGGCTGGTGCCGCCTTGGCCGCAGTGACACGCCGCCCACGCTCACCGCGCTCATCACCCCCACCGGCCCCGCGCATCGCCTGCGCGCCGGCCAGGCACGCCTGAACCGCGCCGATTGCGAACTCGCCTATCTGCGCGGCGAGGACCTGGCGCTCCTGGCCGCCCAGGCGCTTCCGGGCGCCACGGTCTGCGCCACCGACCCCAGCCCCGGCCAACGCGTCCTGGTCGCCACCCGCGATCGCATCGCCCCCGCCCGGCTCGACGCCGAAACACCCGAGGCCAATCCGGCCTTCGGCAGCTATGCGGTGCTGGCCCTGCGGCTGGAACCCGGCGAATCCGGCGGCGGCGTGTTCGACGCCGAAACCCTCTGCCTGCTGGGCATCGTCAGCCAGCGCGCGCTGCATGATCCGGACGCGGCATGGATCGTGCCCGCGCGCGTCATCCGCGCCTTCCTGGCCGTGCCGTAAGCCCCCGCGTATAACCCCCAGGTGACACGGCTCGACACCTACATGTTCCGCCAGCTTGCCATCGCCTTGGTCGCGGTGGCGGTGGGGCTTGTCGCGCTCGTCTGGGTGACGCAATCGCTGCGCTTCATCGAACTGGTGCTGGAACGCGGCCTGTCGCTGCTGGTCTTCCTGGAACTGACCGGCCTGCTGCTGCCCAGCTTCCTCGCCATTATCCTGCCGGTCACCACCTTCGTCGTGGTGCTCTTCACCTATGTCCGCCTCGGCGCCGATCGCGAGATCACCGTGATGCGTGCCGCCGGGCTTTCGCCCTGGCAGATCGCCCGCCCGGCGCTGGCGGTGGCGGGGCTGGCCAGCGTCATCGGCTACCTCCTCACCCTCTGGCTTGTGCCGCTCACGCAATCCGCCTTCCGCGACTGGCAATTCGAAATCCGCAACGAGATGGCCGGCCTGCTGTTCCAGGAAGGCGTGTTCAGTACCTTGGGCGGCGACCTGACCGTCTATGCCCGCGCGCGCGACCGCGACGGCACATTGCGCGGCATCCTGGTGCATGACGCGCGTGATCGTGGCGCGCCGGTCACCCTGCTGGCCGAAGCGGGCCGCCTGACCACCGGCCCCTCCGGCCCGCGCGTCACGCTCATCAACGGCCAGCGCCAGCAGGTGGAACGCGTGGGCGGCGAATGGCGGCTGACCATCCTGGCCTTCGCGGAAAACAGCGTCGAGCTCGGCCGCGCCACCCGTGCCGACCAGGCGCGCGCGCGCACCGCGCAGGAGCGCAGCCTGGCCGAATTGCTGGACCCCCCGCCCGACACACCGCCGCGCGACAGCATGCGCTTCATGGCCGAGGCGCAGCAGCGCCTGGCATCGCCCTTGCAGGCCATCTCGCTGGCGCTGGTGGCGCTGGCCGTGGCGCTGGTCGGCCCGTTCCGCCGGCATGGCGGCGGGCTGAAGCTGGCCCTGGGCGCGGCCATCGCGGTGGGCATCGTGGCGCTTGGCCTGGTGATCGTCTCCGCCGCCGGCCGGCATGCCGGATTGCTGCCGTTGATCTGGCTGCACACGGTGCTGCCGGGCGTGGTCGCTGCATGGGTCCTGCAGGGCGCTCCCGGCTGGCCCAGGACACGCCCGGCATGACCTTTCCGCGCACGCTGGTGCTTTATGTCGGGCGGCGCTTCCTGGTCGCCGCGCTCACCGCATTGCTGGCGCTGACGCTGCTGGTGGCGCTGTTCGACTTCATCGAGCTGCTGCGCCGCGGGGCATCCCGCCCCGAGGCCGGCTTCGCCACCATCGGCGCCATTGCCGCGCTGCGCCTGCCCTTTCTGGCGATGCAGATCATGCCCTTCGCCATCCTGCTCGGCGGCATGCTGGCCTTCTGGCGGCTCACGCGCTCCTCCGAACTGGTGGTGGCGCGCGCGGCCGGCGTCTCGGCCTGGGGCTTTCTGCTGGGGCCGGTGGTGGCCGCGGCCCTGATCGGTGGTTTCGCCGTGGCCGCACTCTCGCCGCTCTCCTCGGCGATGTTCGCGCGTGCCGAAAGGCTCGAGAACATGACGCTGCGCGGCGGCGCCGGCGTCAGCGCGCTGGCCGGCGGCAAGCTCTGGCTGCGGCAGGCCGATCAAGGCATCGAAGCGGGCGGCGTGCTGATCCTCGCCGGTCGCCCGCAATCGGGCGGCGGGGGATTCGCGCTGGAGGATGTCTCGCTCTGGCGCCTCTCCGGCGGTGATCGGCTGCTGGCGCGCGTGGAGGCCGCACGCGCGGTGCTCTCGCCCGGCCGCTGGGTGCTGGAGGATGCGGTGGTCTTCGGCCCTGACCGCCAACCGCGGCCGCCCGTCACGCTCACCTTGCCTTCGGAGCTGACACCCGCCCGCATCCAGGACAGTTTCGCCTCGCCCGACACGCTTTCGGTCTGGGCCTTGCCCGGTTTCATCCAGGTGCTGGAGGGCGCGGGCTTCTCGGCCATCCGCCACCGGCTGCAATTCCAGTCGCTGCTGGCGACACCCCTGCTCGCCATCGGCATGGCGCTGCTGGCGGCGGTGTTTTCCACCCGCACCACGCGCATGGGCGGCGCTGGCCGCATGATCGCCGCCGGCGTGGCGGCGGGCTTCGCATTGTTCGTGCTGGACCGCGTCACCGCGGAATTCGGCGAGACCGGCGCCCTGCCGGTCTGGCTTGCCGCCTGGACACCCTCACTGGCCGGGCTGCTGCTGGCCCTGGGCCTGTTGCTGTACCTGGAGGACGGGTAAGCTTCGCCCATGCCCCCGCCGCCCCCCGCTGCGTCCGCCCGCCTGCCGCGCTTCGCCAGCGCGAACCGCCGCGCGCGCCGCGCCAGCCGGCGCTGGGTTGCCGGCGGGACCACGGTCGCGCTGGTGGTGGCGCTCGGCGCGCCCTTCGATGCCGGCAATGCGCGCATCATGCGCAACGAGATTCCACCACCGCGCAATGGTGCGCCGGGCCCCGACAACCTGGTACCCACGGACCAGCCCATCACCTTCACCGCCGACCGCGTGGAGTATGACCGCGAGGGCGGCCTCGTCGCCGCCGAAGGCCGTGTCGAGGCCTGGCAGGCCGGCCGCGTGGTCCGTGCCGACCGCTTCACCTATGACCGCGCGCGGCGCGTGGCGGTGCTGCGCGGCAATGTCCAGCTGCTGGAAGCCGATGGCCAGGTGCTTTTCGCTGATGAGGCGGAGCTGTCGGGCAATTTCCGCGAAGGCACGCTGACCGGCCTGCGCGCGCTGCTGCCGGGCAATGGCCGGCTGGTGGCCAATGGCGCGCGCCGCACCGCGCCCGCCGACCAGCCCGGCCAGGCCGTGACCGAGATGTCGCGCGCCATCTATTCGCCCTGCGCGCTGTGCGAGGATGATCCCTCCCGCCCGCCGCTGTGGCAGCTGCGTGCCGGCCAGGCCACCCAGGACCAGGCCGCCCAGCGCATGACCTATCGCGATGTGCGGCTGGAAGTGGCGGGGATTCCGGTGGCCTATGCGCCGTGGTTCTCGCACCCTGATCCGCAATCGCCGCGCGGCTCGGGGCTGTTATTCCCGATCGCGGGGACCACGCGCTTCCTGGGGCCATTCGTGCAGGTCCCGTTCTACTGGGTGATCGACGACCAGTCGGATGCGACGATCACCGGGCTGATCTCCTCGCGCCAGGCGCCGAATCTGGGCATCGAATACCGCCGCCGCTTCAACAATGGCGAGATCCAGGTGCAGGCCAGCGCCGGCTATTTCCTGGGCCGCGATACCGGCGGGCGGCAGGAATTCTCAGGGCACATCTTCAGCCGCGCGCGCTTCTCGCTGGACGAGAATTGGCGCGCCGGCTTCGAGCTGAACCGCGCCAGCAGCGAATTGTACCTGCGCACCTACCGTTTCGAATTCCGTCGCGCGCTGACCAGCCAGGCCTATCTGGAAGGCTTCTGGGGCACCGAGGGCTATGCCCGTTTCGACGCGCGCTGGTACCAGGGCCTGCGCTTCTCGGATGCCGGTTCGGTGCTGCCGATCGTGGCGCCGAATTTCTTCGGCGAATGGTCGCCGCGCACGCAGTATTTCGGCGGGCGATTCTATGCCGATGCCGGGCTGCTCGGCATCTCGCGTGAGGTGGGTAGCTATTCGCAGCGCCTCGCCGCCAGGCTGGGCTGGGAGCGGCGCGACACCGACCCGCTGGGCGGGCTTTGGGTGACGCGGGTGCAGGGCGACATGCGCGGCTATGTCGCCAGCGGCCAGGCCGCGGACCCCATCTTCCAGCCGCTGGCCAATGGCACGAGTGCCACCGGCGTGCTGCGCGGCGCGGTCGATTGGCGCATGCCCTTCGTGCGCGATGCCGGCCGCTGGGGCCAGCAGACCATCGAGCCGCGCATGCAGGTGGTCACCGCCACCAATACAGGCGCGCAGCTGCGCTTCCCGAACGAGGACAGCATCGATTTCGAATTCACCGACGCCAACCTGTTCAGCCTGAACCGCTTCCCCGGCCGCGACCGGCAGGAAGGTGGTTCGCGCGTGGACATGGCGCTGCGCGGGGCCTGGAATTTCCCCAATGGCGGGCAGGTGGAAACCGTGGTCGGGCGCAGCTACCGCGCGCGACGGGATGCCACCTTTGCGAACGGCTCCGGCCTGGAGCGCAACTGGTCGGATTGGGTGGGGCGCCTGTCGGTTTCGCCCACGCCGTGGCTGGATTTCACCGTGCGCTCGCGGCTGGATGGCGAGAGCGGCCAGCACCGCTTCACCGATGCGCGCGGCAGCGTCACCTGGCGCAACCTGCCCATGCTGGACCAGTTCAGCCTGAATGCCGGCTATATCTTCACCACGCCGCAGCCCTTCCTGACGCCGGTGCGCGCGCGCAGTGAGGTGGTGGGCGGCTTCAGTGCCGCCTCGCGCACGCGCGATGGCGGGCAATGGCGCGTCGCGGCGAGTGCGCGCTACGACGTGAACCTGCAAAGGCCGGTGCTGATCCAGGCCGCGGCGGGGTGGGAAGATGACTGCTTCATCTTCGAAGGCCGCTATATCCGCCGCTTCGCGTTGGACCCGGATCTCGGCACGGGGCAGGTGGGCAACTCGATCCTGATGTTCCGGATCGGGCTGAAGACGATCGGGGATTTCGGGATCAGGGCGCTATAGTGCCCTGAAACGCCGGGCGCTGCTGGTTTTGTTGGGGCGCTCTGCTCAGCGCCCGATGATGCCCGTCATCGGTGATGACGCATCCGCACTCTCGTAATTGCGCGGCATGCGCCCGGCCAGGAAGGCCGCGCGCCCCGCGATCACCGCATGCTTCATCGCCACCGCCATGCCCACCGGGTCGCGGGCATGCGCGATGGCGGAATTCAGCAGCACCGCATCGCAGCCCAGCTCCATCGCGAAGGCCGCGTCGCTGGCGGTGCCGATGCCGGCATCGACCAGCACCGGCACGCGCGCCTGCGCCTTGATGGCGCGGATCATGGTGGGGTTGGCCACGCCCAGGCCTGAGCCGATCGGCGCGCCCAGCGGCATGATGGCCACACAGCCCATTTCCTCCAGCCGCTTGGCGGCCACCGGGTCATCGGCGCAATAGACCATCACCTCGAA
>JAIXVH010000460.1 GCA_027483125.1 Acetobacteraceae bacterium
CACGTCCGGGCGGTTGGTGGCGGCGATGACGATGATGCCCTCGTTGCCCTCGAAGCCGTCCATTTCGACCAGCAGCTGGTTCAGCGTCTGCTCGCGCTCGTCGTTGCCGCCGCCGAGGCCCGCGCCGCGATGACGGCCGACCGCGTCGATTTCGTCGATGAAGATGATGCAGGGCGCGTTCTTCTTGCCCTGTTCGAACATGTCGCGGACGCGGGATGCGCCGACGCCGACGAACATCTCGACGAAGTCGGAGCCGGAGATGGTGAAGAAGGGCACATTCGCCTCACCGGCGATGGACCGCGCGAGCAGCGTCTTGCCGGTGCCGGGCGGGCCGACCAGCAGCACGCCCTTCGGGATCTTGCCGCCCAGGCGCTGGAACTTCTGGGGGTCGCGCAGGAACTCGACGATCTCTTCCAGTTCCGACTTGGCTTCCTCGATGCCCGCCACGTCGTCGAAGGTTACGCGGCCCTGCTTCTCGGTCAGCAGCTTGGCGCGGGACTTCCCGAAGCCCATGGCGCGCCCGCCGCCGCCCTGCATCTGGCGCATGAAGAAGATCCACACGCCGATCAGCAGCAGCATCGGGAACCAGGAGATCAGGATCTGGAAGAGCGGGTTCACCTCGCTCTCGATCGGCCGCGCGACCACGCGCACGCCCTTCTCCGTCAGGCGGCCCACCAGGCCGGGGTCGGAGGGCGCGAAGGTGGTGAAGCCGCGGCCATCGGTCAGCGTGCCGGAAATGTTCGGCCCCTGGATGGTCACGTCACGGACCTGGCCGCTCTGCACCTCGTTCAGGAAGTCGCTATAGGCGACCTGAAGCTGTGCCCGGCCCGATGGCCCGGAAGCCGGCTGGAACAGGTTGAACAGGGCCACCAGCAGCAATGCCACGATGACCCAGAGTGCCAGGTTGCGACCGAAATTGCTCAAGACGCGACGTTCCTTATAACCGGCGGTGCGCCGGGGCCTTATTCCCGGCGGGAGACCGGATCAGACCCTAACATAGGGCGTTTTGCCCGCCAGCGAAGGCCTGAGTTTCACTCCCCCGACGATTTCCGCCAATCCCCCGCCGCGACAGGCCCGCCAAGCGGCGCGAAACACAGCCCCGGCATCGCTGGCCCGATCCCCAGATGCGGCACCGCATACAGCACGCCATCGCGCCTGATCGCCGGCAGACCGGCCCGCAAGGCCGCGGGCCCCGGCCCCGCGACACCCGCCCCCAAGGCCCCGAGCATGGCGCCGGGCAGCGCCTCATCCAGCATGAAGCGCCCATCCCAAAGCGCGCCGGCGGTGGCGGGAATGGGCGGCGCGCAAGCCCCGGCTTCACGAAGAATCCAGCCATCCGCCCGCCACCAGGCGCCGGACAGCGTGCCCTGGCCCCGCGCGAGCAAGGCGGCCACTGCCTCGGCCGGGGGCGGGTGCGCGGCACCACCCACCACCCGCAGCAGCCGGCCCAGCAGGGCGCGGGCGGTGGCGTCATGGCCCAAGGCGGCACGGTCCAGCCGCGCCGCGCCATGCGGGTAAAGGGCGCCCGCCGCGGCGAAGCGCGCGGCCAGCGCGGCCTCGGCCCGGCCGCGCGCGCGGCCCAGCGCGGCGGCGGCGGTGGCCAGCGCATCCACCGCCGTCGCTTGCAGCCCGGCGCGCAAGGCCGCGCGCGCGAAACGCGGGTCATGGTTGGACGGGTCACGCACCGGCTGCAGGCCGGCGGCGGCGCAAACCGCCTCCAGCACCGCCGGCGGCACATCCAGAAGGGGGCGCAGGATCATTGCCTCGGCCGCTGCGCGCGCCGGTGCCATGGCCGCCAGCCCGGCCCGGCCGCTGCCATGGCGGGCGCGCAGCAGCACCGTCTCGGCCTGGTCGCGCCGCTGATGGCCGAGCAGCAGCCAGGGCGCGCCCTCCTGCCCGCAGGCCGCCAGCAGCGCGGCATGGCGCGCCGCGCGCGCGCGTTCCTGCAAGGCGGGGCCGGGCGGCAGGCGGAGGCGCAGCACGCGGGCCGCAATGCCCTGCCCTGCCAGCATGGCCTGCACATGCAGGGCCTCGGCGCCGCTTTCGGCGCGCAGCCCGTGATCGACCACCAGCGCCAGCAGCCGCGCGCGCCCCCAGTCGCGCGCCAGCAGCGCCAGGGCCAGGCTGTCCGGCCCGCCCGAAACGCCGAGCGCGACCAGCCCAGGGGGCGGGCCGAAGCGGGCCATCAGGCCAGGGACATCAACCAGGCTTGTATTCACCCAGGGCCGGCGCCGGGCGGTCCACCGCCGGGCGCTCTCCATCGAAGCTGATCGGCAGGCCGACCAGCGCGTAATCCTCGCCGGGCACCGGGCGCATCTGGCCGAGTGCCTGGAACTGCGCATCCTCGGCCAGTTCCTGCACGGTGTTGATGGGCGCGCAGGGCACGCCGGCGGCTTCCAGCGCGGCCAGCCATTCGGCGCGCGGGCGCGTCTTCAGCAGTGCGGCGATCTGCGGCAGCAATTCCGCCTGGTGGCGCAGCCGCGCGCGGTTGGTGGCGAAGCGCTCATCGGCCGGCCAGTCCTCGCGCCCGCACAGGGTGGCGAATTTGCGGAACAGCCGGTCATTGCCGCAGCAGATCAGCACCGGGCCATCGGCGGTATCGAAGCCCTGATAGGGCACGAAGGAGGGGTGGCCCGAAGCATGCCGGACCGGGGTTTCGCCCTTGTTGATCCAGCCCGAGAGCTTCTGCCCGGCCCACATGGTCGCCGTCTCGAACAGCGAGGTGTTGACCACGCCGCCCTGCCCGGTGCGGTTGCGTTCGGCCAAGGCCGCCAGCGCACCGATCACCGTCCACATGCCGGTGCCCTGGTCCACCACGGAGGCACCCATGCGCACCGGCGGGCCATCAGGGTCGCCGGTGATCGAGGACAGGCCGCAATAGGCCTGCAGCAGCGGTTCATAGCCGGGGCGTTCACGCAGCGGGCCGGCATGCCCGAAGGCGCCCATTTCGCAATAGATCAGCCGCTTGTGGCGCGCGGTGACGGCGGCGGCGCCGATGCCCAGCTGCTCGGCCGCGCCGGGGCGCAGATTGTGGATCAGGATATCGGCATCGGCCAGTTCGGCATGCAGGGCGGCCACGCCCTCGGGCGATTTCAAATCCAGCACCAGGCTGCGCTTGCCGCGATTGAATTCCTTGAAGATCAGCGCATCGCCATCGCGGAAGGCCGGGCCCATCTGGCG
>JAIXVH010000394.1 GCA_027483125.1 Acetobacteraceae bacterium
GCCGGTGCCCTTCGGCAGCCTGGTGGTGCGTGATGAGTTGCAATCCCAGGGCTATTCGCCCGGCTCCATCCGCATCCCCGTCCGCACCGCGCCGGACCTGACCACCTGGCGCAACCGCGGCTTCCCGGTGAACATCGAATATCGCTCGCCCCAGGGGCCGGTGATCGACGTCTCCTCCTCGCGCCTCGATGCGGCGTTTTCGGGCGCCTATCTGCGCAGCTTCCGCCTGGCGGACCCGGAATGGATCCCGCCGCTCAGCGCCGCCTTCGACTGGGTGGCCGAACAGCTGGGCTTCGCCTCGGAGACGCGCTCGGGCCGCGTCGTCATCCCGCATTACCTGGTGCTGGGGCGCGATGAATTGCAGTTGCGCTTCGACATGCGCCCGATGAACCGCGGTGACTGCGTCGCCACGCCGGCCGAGCTGCGCGCCACCATCGATGCCGACAGCACGGTTGACCTCTCGCGCGCCTACCGCTTCGCGAGAATGCCCAATATCGGCTTCTTCGGCAGCAGCGGCTTTCCCTTCACCCGCATGGCGGATCTCTCGGGTACGGCGGTCGTGCTGCCCGACCGGCCGAATGCGATCGAGACCCAGGCCTATCTCGACCTGATCGGCCAATTGGCCGCGCAGACAGGCCTTGCGGCCACTGGAATCCAGGTCGTGGGGCCGGCCAGTCTCAACAGCGCCGCCACGCGCGACCTGCTGGTGATCGGCACGCTGTCGCGTCAACCGGCGCTTAACCAATTGCTGCAAGAAAGTCCCGTCCGCCAGGAGGGCGAACGTCTGCTCATCGCCGTACCCGATATGCTGACCGAGGTTCGGCAGGCCTTCTGGGAAGCCCCCAGCCGGGCCGAGCGCAACCGCGCCGTCGCCACCGTGACCGATGCGGGTGAAGGCATGGGCGCGATCATCGGCGCGCAGAGCCGCCTGCAATCGGACCGCAGCATCGTGGCCATCACGGGCGCTACGCCAGCCGCGCTGACCGCAGCCGTCGCCGCCCTGCGCGACCCGGCGCTGCTGCCGCGCATCCAGGGCGATGTCGCGCTGATCCAGGGCGAGCGAGTGGAAAGCTTTCGGGTGCAGACGCCCTATTACGTGGGCGAACTGCCCTGGTGGCTCTGGCCGCAGGCCTGGGTCAGCGGGCAGCCTTTGCGCGCCCTGGGTGTGCTGCTGCTCGCCGGCATCGCACTCGGCTTCCCGGCTTTCTGGATGCTGCGCCGCCGCGCGCTTTCGCGGTTGCGCGGCCACGGCGGCGCATGAGATGAGCGACAACGCATGAGGCGATCGCGGGCAAGAATGACGCTGCTGGCAGGGCTTCTGGCCTGCACATCCGCGCTTGCGCAGACCTCGCCCGTCGAGATCCTGGTCCGTCAGGCCGAACGCTGGCTGCAACAGGATCGAGCGGATCTGGCGTTCAGCTCCATCGAACGTGCATTGAACGCCGAGCCACGCAACACCGCCGCCCTGGCCCTGGCCGCGCGCATCGAGGCCGCGCGCAACAACCGCACCGCCGCCGCCGCCTTCGAAGCGCGCCTGCGCGAGGCCGGCGGCACGCCCGACCAGCAGGCCCAGGCGCAGGGCGCACTGCGCGGCGCTTCGGTGGACCGCGCGGCGGTGGAGGAAGCGCGGCGCCTGTCGCGCGATGGACGCGCCAACGAAGCCGCCCAGCGCTGGCGCGCCATCTTCGGCGCCCAGGGCCCGACCGAGGCCTTCGCCCAGGAATATTTCGCCGCCCTCGCGGCCGCCGATGCCTCGCGCGAGGAAGGCCAGCGCGGCCTGCAACGCCTGGCCGAAGCGCCCAACGCAACACCCCGCGCGCGCTTCATCGCCGCGCAAAACCAGACCTTCAGCCCCGCCACACGCGCCGAGGGCATCCGCCGCCTGATCCCGCTGGCGGACCACCCGGAACTGGGCGCCGAGGCCCGCGCCGCCTGGCGCCAGGCCCTGCTGTGGCAGGCCAATGACCCCGCCGCGCGGCCGCAGATCGAAGCCTATCTGCGCCGCTTCCCCGATGATGCCGAGGCCCGGCGCGCCTTGCAGGCCGTGCCGATGACGGTCGCGACCGACCCCGGTGCCACCGCCCGCCAGGAGGGTTTCGCGCGCCTCGAAGCCGGTGCTGGGCGGGATGCCGCCCGCCAGTTCGAAGCCGCGATCGCCGCCAACCCGCAGGATGCCGATGCGCTGGGCGGGCTCGGCGTGGTGCGCCTGCGTGAGGGCCGCAACGCAGAGGCGCGGCAATTGCTGGAACGCGCCGTGGCCGCTGATCCGCGCCGTGGCGCGCAATGGCAATCCGCGCTGGATGGCGCCGCCTATGGCCTGGAACTGGCCGAGGGGCGCGCCGCGCTGCGCCGTGGTGCGGTGGACCAGGCCGACGAGATCGCCCGCAGCGCCGCGCGCCGCGAAGTGCAGGACCGCGCCGATGCCGAAGTGCTGCTGGGCGAAATCGCGCTGCGCCGTGGCGATGCCGCCGCGGCCGAGCAACGCTTCCGCGCGGCACTGTCACGCAGGCCGGGCTTCGCGCCGGCGCAACAAGGCTTGAACCAGGCCTTGCGCGCACAGGGCCGGCTGGCGGAACCCGCGCCACGCCTGGCCGCCGCACCAACCGATGCCCCGGCCGTGACCGGTGGCGAGGCCGGCCGCCTGCGCGCCGAGGCCGCGCGCAGCACCGATGCCGGCGTGGCCGCCGCCCTGCTGCGCCAGGCGGCGCAACAGGCGCCCAACGACCCCTGGATTCGGCTCGATCTGGCACGCGCCCTGCGCCGCCAGGGTCGTGGCGTGGAAGCCCGCGCGCTGGTCGAGGAACTGGCCGCGCGCGGCGACCGTGATGCCATCTACGCCGCTGCCCTGCTGGCCGATGAGGATGGGCGCCCCGCCGATGCCGAGGCGCTGATCAACCGCATCCAACCCGGCACCCGCACACCGGATATGGCGCGCTTCGCCCAACGCCTGCGCAGCCAGGCCGATGTGCAGCAGGCCGTGCGCCAGGCCGCCGGCCGCAGCCCCACCCAGGCGCGCCAGGCGCTGACCACGCTGGCAGCCCGTCCCGACCCGACCGGCGGAACCGCCGCCGCTGCCATCCGCGCGCTCGGCAATGCCGGCGACCGCTTCGGCGCGGCCGAGGCCGCGCGCGTGGCCGAGGCAGCCAATCGCGGCGCGGGCAATGCATTCCGCCTGACCATCGCCGGCGCCCTGCTCGCCGCTGGCGCCGAGAATGAGGCGAATGCGCTGCTGGACGCCGTCGAAGGCGCCAACCCCAGCGCCGAGCAGCGGCGGGACATTGCCAGCATCCGTGGCGGTGTCGCCGTGCGCACCTCCGACCGGCTGAACGAGACCGGCTCCCAGGCGCAGGGCTTCGAGGCGCTGCGCCCGGTGCTGGAACGCGACCCCGAGAACCCCGATGCGCAGCTGGCGCTGTCCCGCCTTTACCAGGGCGCGCGGCAGCCGGCCGAGGCGCTGCGCGTCGCCGAATCCGTGCTCGCCCGCAATCCGCGCAGCATCGAGGCACGCCAGGGCGCGGTGGATGCCGCCATCGCCCTGCGCGACCGGACACGCGCCGAACGCCTGCTGGCCGAGGCGCAGGAGTTCCACCCGCGCGATTCCCGCGTGTCCTTGATGGAGGCGCGGGTCGCGCGCGCCTTCAACCAGGAAAGCCGGGCGTTGCGCGCGTTGGAACTGGCGCAGCAGCAACGCCGCGCAGAACTGGGCCAGCCCACCGGCACCCGCGGCGCCATGGGCGATGCCGTGGGCGGGCTGCAGAACCCCTTCGCGCGCAGCCCGCTGCCGCAGGTCAGCGCGGGCGCGCCGCCGGCGGACCCGGTGTCGCGCGCCATCGTGCAGGAAACGGCGGCGCTGCAAGCCAGCAGCGGCGTGCTTGTCACCGGCTCGGCAGGGTTGCGGCAACGTTCGGGCACGGCGGGCCTGGACCGGTTGATCGAAGTGACGGCGCCGCAAAGCGTGGAATTCACCCCCGGCGGCATTGGCGGCCGGATGACGGCGCAGGTGACGGGCGTGTCCATCAGCAGCGGGTCATTGTCCAACAATCCGCTGGTGCAGCAGCGCTTCGGCGCCAATGCCGCCTTCGGTTCGGCGCAGGCGCCGCGAGGCAATGTGGCGGGCGTGGCGGTCGGCGTGGCCTATCAATTGGGCGATTTGTTCCGGATGGATCTGGGCTCCTCGCCCTTCGGCTTCGGCACCACCACGCAGATGCTGGGCGGCGTGGAGTTCGCGCCCACCCTGGCCGGCAATATCCGTCTGCGCGTCACCGGCGAGCGGCGCAGCGTGACGGACAGCATGCTCTCCTGGGCCGGGCAGCGCGATTCGATCACCGGCCGCGACTGGGGCCAGGTCACGCGGCTTGGCGGGCGGGCGCAGGTGGAAGTGCCGATCGGCGCGGGCTTCATTTATGCCGGCGGCGGCTATGCGGTGTTCCAGGGCAATAATGTCCAACGCAACACCCGCTATGAGGCGGGCGCGGGCATCAGCTACCCGGTGATCGAACGGCCCGACGGCACGCTGACCGTGGGCGCCGACCTGGTGTATTTCGGCTTCCAGCGGAACCTGCGCTTCTTCTCGCTGGGCCATGGCGGCTACTACTCGCCGCAGAGCTTCTTCGCGCTGAACCTGCCCGTGGATTACCGCGGCCGCAGCGGCGATTTCTCGTACAGGCTGGGCGGCACGATCGGCTACGCGATCTGGCGCGAAAGCTCGGCCCCGGTCTTCCCGACCGATCCTGGCCTGCA
>JAIXVH010000301.1 GCA_027483125.1 Acetobacteraceae bacterium
AACATGCCGCGATTCTTGATGCGCACCATGACGCGTTGCGCATTGCCATCGACGGTGACCAGGCCCTGCGCGATCTCGGGTGCGAGGAATTGCCGCAGCTTGGGCACCGCATCGGGGCGCGGTGCGGCGGTGGGTGGTGGCGGTGGCGGCGGTGCGGGCGGCACCGGTGGTGCGGTGCGATCGATGCCCGGCAGCGCGCCCGGCGGCAGCGCCGCCATGCGCTCATAGAGATTATCCGCGCCGGCGCCGATATTGCCGCCGATATACCACCAGCCGCCGCCCAGCAGCGCCAGCGCCAGCGCGCCCGCAACCCAGGCCGGCACCGCGCGCGAAGGGCCGCGATGCGGCGCATCCACGCCGCGCCAATGCGGTGCGAGTTCGCGTTCCACATTGCCGCGCAACTGCGTGAGAAGCTGGAACAGGCCCTCGCGCACGCGGTCCAGTTCCGCTGTGCCGCGCGGCATCAGGCGGAACTTGCCTTGCAGGCCGAGTGCGAGCGCCAGGTACATGACTTCCAGCGCGCCACGGTAACGGCCGGGATCCTTCAGCATGCCCGTCAGCAGGTCGAACACACGTTCGCCCGAACGCGTTTCCTGATGGAAGGTGGAGACCAGCGACTTCGCCGACCAGCCCGATTGCGCGCCCCAGGGGGTTGCCAGCACCACATCATCGAGTGCGGCGCTGACGATGTAGTGGGCGGCGCGGATTTCCTCGGGCGTGGCACCGGTGTCGCGCGAATCCACCTCGAACTGGCGCAGCGCGCGCATCGCGCGTTCACGCAATTCATCGGGGTTGGGCGCGCCGGCCAGGCCCGCATTGGACAGGCGCCCCAGCATTTCCAGCAGCGGCGATGCGGCGGCGGCGAGCGGGCCGGGGCCGATGCGCGGCAGGGCCTCGGCCTCACCGGGCAGGGGGGTGGCACGCGGCCCGGGTGCCGCCGGCGGTGGCGGTGCCGCGGGCGCGGTGGCGACGGGCTTTGCCGGCCCGCGCATCATCGTGCGGTCGTCATCCTGTGGTTCGCCGAAGGGATTGTCGCTCATCGCATCGTCCTTCGTGTGGCGCGCATCACGCGCGGATGGCCCAGAGGCTGAGTTTCAGATTCGGGAAGTCGCCGGAGACATGGATCGCGAAACCACCGCTGGTCTGCATCTGCTGCCAATGCGGGCTGCCGCGATCGAGTTCGAAATAGACCGACCCCGCGTGGAACGGGATCTGCCGCGGCGCCACCGGCAAGGGGCGCACCACGATGCCCGGCAGCGCGACATTCACCAATTCGCGGATATGTTCGACGGCGCCGATCTTCACCTGGTTGGGGAACTGCCGGCGGATATGCTCGCCCGGCGTATCGGCGGTCACGGTCAGCACGAATTGCCCCGCGCGCAGCAGGTTGCGATCCAGGATCGGACCCACGCGCACGCCATGGCTGCGTTCCTGCAACGGGATTTCGACGGCGTTGGTCTCCAGCACCGCGGAGAGGCTGCGGCGCAGATCAGCAATCACCGGCGCGAAGCTGCGCTGCAGATCATCATGGCGGTATGCGGGATAGCGGGAGGCGCGCTTGTCCGGCGCGGTGAAGGTCGCGAGCTCGCCGGCCAGCTGCACCAGCGTGCTGAACAGCTCCTCCGGGTGCAGATTGCCCGCATCGGCGTAATGGGCCAGCAGGGGCAGGCTGCGGTTGATCGCCTGCAACAGCAGGAAATCCGCCACTTCGGCCACACCGCGCGCACCGGGCTGCGACAGCCGCGCGGCGAGCGCTTCCGCGCGCTGGCCCAGCAGGCCCACCAGTTCCGCCACGATATTGGACAGCGGCGCGACCGCCGAAATGCGCAGGCAAGGCGGGATGAAACGGTCATCGATGACGACGCGCCGATCGGCCTGCACCTCGACGATGCGCGCGAGGCCGAGGCAGGTGAAGCCAGCGCGTTCCTCGCTTTCCAGCATGTAGCGCAGGCGCGGGCGGCCGGTGGCGAGTTCGGCGGCCAGCGTGCCGTCGGAATGCGTGTCATGCGCCTCGAACGCCGTCATCTGGTAGCGCGCGCGCTTCTCATCCGTGTCGCGGCCGGCGCTGACCTCGGGGCTGCCGAACTGCTTTTCCGGCAGCGCCAGATAGACCACCTGGTTGCGAACGCCATCCGAAAGGTCGAGCGGCGCGGGCTGGTCGGCGGTGCCGGGGATGGCGAAGGGCGTGCCGTCCTCCAGCACGCCCGCGATGTTGGAGATGGCAAATTTTCCAGCGCCCAGCAGGTCGCGGTCCAGCGCGTATTCCGTCAGTCCCCAGGGGTGCGCCCGCAGCGGCGCGCTGCGCGCCTGCACGAGCTGTTCGACATAGCGGTCCTGCTGCTGGAAGTGCTGTGCGCGGAGGAACATTCCCTCCTGCCAGACGACCTTGTCTTTCCAACTCATCGCGTTCTATCCGCCCTTCCGCAGTGCCTGTTCATAGGCGCGCGCGAAGGCCTTGCCGAACGCGCTGTCGAAATCATCGTCGAACTGGTCGACCACCTCCTGGTGCAGGCGGCGATAGACCTCCCACATGCGCTTCTCGCGCGCGCCGGGCATCAAGCCGCCGCTGGGCGTGGCCTGTTCCACCACATCGGGCGAGAGCTTGCCCAGCAGCGCGCGCGCCGCCGCCTGCGTCGCGGCGACGGTGGCGAGTTGGTGCGCGGTCAGGTCATCCACCGCTTCGCGCACCGCGGCCGCGCCATCGCCACGCCCGGCGATCAGCGCCTGCAGCGCGGCTTCGTCGGTGGCGGCGAATTTCACGGCGTTGTTGCCCACGGCGCGCAGCATGGTCTGCTCGATGCGGAATTCGCGCTTCACATCCGCGCGTGCGATCAGCAGCGCGCGCATGCCGGAAATGGCGGCGGCCAGCGCCTGGCCCGCCTGTTCCAGCGCGCGCGCGGCATCCTGGCCGGGGGCGGGTGGCGGCAGGCCGGCGGCGCGCAGCACAATGGCCAGTGCCTCGGTCAAGGCATCGGCGCTGGGCGGCGGCGCAGGCATGGGCGGTGCTGCCACAGGCATCGCCACGACTGGCGGCGGCGTGGCGGGTTGGGGCGGTGGCGCGGGTGCCATGGCAGGCGGTGGCGCCAGATCGGCAAAGGGGTCGGGCAATGCGACAGGCGCAGCCACGACGGGCGGTGGCGCCAGATCCGCGAAGGGGTCGGGCAGCGGCGCGGCGGGCGGCGGCGGCGTCCCGACGAAGGGGTCAGGCAGCGCGGCCGCTGCTGGTGGCGGCGCTTCGGCGAAGGGGTCGGGCAGGTTCGCGAAGGGATCGGCCGGTGCGGGCTTGGGCGCTGCCGGCGCGGCCCAGTCGGCGGGCAGCAGGTCGGGCATGGTCGCGCGCGGCGGCACGAAGACGTCGTTGGTGCTGGGCCGGTGGTCGGGCATGGCCGGGCCCGGATCATCCGGCGCGAAGGGGTCGAAATCCGCGGGCAGGATCGCGGCATTGCCGCTGGGCGTGCCGCCGGCCGGGCCAAGCCCGGGCAGGGGTGCGGCGAAGATGTCCGAGACCGGCGCGCGCGGCGCCATCGGGTCCGGGATGGCGCTGGCGGATTCCCAGCGGCCCTCGCCCACGCCGCGCTCTTCGCTGATGCGGCATTCCATCTCCCACGCGCCCAGGCGCAGGCGGTCGCCATCGCGCAGGGGCTGTGTCGCGCCGCGCCCGATCGCATGCGCCGCGCCGTTCAGGTAGGTGCCATTGGTCGAGAGATCGCGCAGCTGCCAGCCGCCTGCGAGATACTCCACCGCGCAATGCTTCTTGGACAGCACGCGATCCGCATCGGCCAGCACCCAGTCGCATTCCGCGCCGCGCCCGATGGTGTATTCGCCGCCGGCGACGCGCCGCTCCTCGGGCACCGACTGCTCAGGGCAGCGCAGGACGGACAGCACGAGAACCATGCGAGACGTGTTCCTCCGACATCGCGACCCACGAAATTAGGCCCATCCGCGCGGCGGCGCGTCAAGCTTGCATCAGCCGCCGATGATCACCGTGGGAAAACCGGTGATGATGTTGCCGCCATGCATGGTCAGGTCGCCGATGCGCGCGGCCGGCAGCATGCCGACAAACACCGTCATGCTGCCCTTCACGATCATGTTGGGCGGCACCGGCACGATGCACAGGCACATGTCGGTCACGCGCGATTGCGGCATGGAGCCGGTGATGACGGTGGGCATGCCGGTGAGGATCGGCCCGCCGACATGCGGGACCGGGATCGGGCTGGGCGGGATGGGCGTGGCCAGCTTGCAGACCTGCATGTCGGTGATGCGCGCGGCGGGCGGCATGTCAGGGTTCCTCCGGCGCCAGGCGGCCGGCGCCGCCGCCTGCGATGTCACGCGCCGAGCCCAGGAATTGCTGCATGCGCGCCGGTGCGCGTTCCGGCGATTGGCGCATCGCGGCCAGGATGATGGCGGATGCCACGGCCACGCCCGTCAAATTGTCGGCCGGCTCCACCGCCGGCTGGCCTTCCGGGGAGATGCTGCCGCCGGACCAGAAGGCGGCGACTGCGGCCCAGTCCTCGGCGTGGCGGAAGGCGCCGGCTTCGGCGGCGGCCATGGCCGCGCGGCGGGTCGTCTCATCGGGTTTGCGCACCCAGGTCTCGGCGGCGTCGAGGGATGCCTGGGCGGTGGGTTCGGTGCGCAGGCGCGCGCACATGCAGGCCCACCACACCGCCTCGCGCTTGGGCAGGGCGTGGGCGATCAGGCGCAGCGCATCATGCAGGCGGTCGCCCTCGATCAGCAGGGCAATGGCGCGTGGCACATCGGCCGCGCCTTCGAGCAGCGCCTGGCCTGGCGCATCCAGTTCCAGCCGCGGCAGCAATGGCGCCAATGGCAGGGCAAGCTTGTTGGTGGCGGTGGTGCTCATGTCAGTTGATCAGCACGAGGCCCCCCTTGATGATCATGAGCGCGCCGGCCTCATGCTTGGCCAATGCGCCGGCCTTCGTCTCCAGCATGGCGTCGGCCTTGACCTTGATGATCACGCTGCTGATCTCGATCGAGGCGGGCGTCATGTGAATCTTGCTGGCGCCGCAGGTGAGCGTGATGGACTGCATCGCCTTGATCTCGATCTTGCCCAGGCTGGCTTCGGTCTTGATGTTGCCCTTCGAGGCCTTGGTGTCGATGTTGCCCATCTTCACCAGCAGCGATTCATTGCCCTGCGTGACGGTGGCGCTGCGGTCGAGCTTGGTGGTCTCGGTGTGCTTGCCATCCACGGTTTCGGTGCGGTGGCGCTTGACCGTTTCCGTGCGGTCATTCTTGACCAGAAGGGTCATGTCCTTCTCGGCCTGGATGTTGATCTCCTCCGAGCCTTTCTTGTCCTCGAAGCGCAGCTCGTTGAAGTTCGCGGCACCGCCGCCCTTCGATGACTTGGTCTTGATGCCCGACTGCGTCTTGTTCGCCGGCAGGGCATAGATCGGCTTCTGCTCGGAGTTGAACACGCTGCCGATGATGACGGGCCGGTCGGGGTCGGAATCGACGAAGGCGATCAGCACCTCATCGCCCACGCGTGGCAGCATCCAGGCGCCGCCCCATTTGCCGGCGAAGCCCTGCGCCACGCGCACCCAGCAGGATGAGGTGTCATCGCGCTTGCCCGCGCGGTCCCACAGGAAATGCACCTTCACGCGGCCGAATTCGTCGCAGTGGATTTCCTCGCCCGAAGGGCCGGTGACGATGCCGCTGTGCACGCCCGCCATCACCGGCCGCGGCCGCGGCTGGCCGCCGGGGCGCCAGGGGCGGTCGGCGGCCATCAGCACCTGGCGATTGGCATAGCCCGCCGCACCGCCGCCGCTCAGCTGGGTTTCGTCGAAGGCCTCATGCACCACCTCGCGCAGCAGCCAGGTGACGGGCGAGGTCGCGTCGATGCCGTGCTTCACCTTCACCCGGCCGCCGGCGAAGACGGTGGGGTCGTTGCCGCTGGCGGTGACGGTGTCGGCCTCGGATTCGAAGCCTTCCATGTTGCGCTTGGCCAGGTCGCCATCGGGCCGCACGGTCTGGCCCGATGGCCAGCGATACACTTCGAAGCTGTGCAACGCCGGAGTGCCGAGCACGCTGCTGGACTGCTTGTTCAGGATGGTGTTGGGCTTCAGCCCGTCGAAATCCTGCGCCACCACCTTGCCCGGTTGCAGCGTGGAGAGCGGGCGCCAATCGGTCAGCGCGCCGATCATGTCATGGTCGTTGCGGATCACCTGCGGCTCGCCGGGCACCAGCGGGTAGTCGGCATTGGCGCCGCAGATCACCAGCGTGTGGTCGCCATCCTTGTGTTCGAAGAAATAGCCGCAGCCATTCTCCTCCAGCAGGCGCTGGGTGAAATCCAGGTCGGTCTCGTTGAACTGCACGCAATAGACGCGCGCGGTTGTGGGCACCGAACCGCCCCAGCGCACCGGTGCCACCGAATGCTCACCGAAGATGGTCGTGCAGATGTCCTTGGCCGACTTCTCCTGGAAGATGCGGCAATCGCCAGTGCGCGAGAGGTTCCACATGCGCGGCGCCAGTTCCAGCCGATAGGCCGCGAGCCCGCGCCCGAACGGCCCGATGCGCGAGAAGCCGCGCACGATGCCGTGGAAGAAGCGTGGCGGCACATGGTCCAGCGTGATGGAACAGGTCACCGGCTGGCCGATCAGCGCCGAGGGCTTGATGTCCATATCCTGGGACACGACTTCGGCCGTGATGCTGAAGGGACGGCCGATCGTCTCGCGCGCCGAAAGCCGGCGCAGGATCAGCTTGTCGGGACCGAGCGGCGAGCTGATTTTCAGCACCCGGTCCTTGTGCGTCATGGTTAGCGCACCGCTCAAGGCACAGCTCCGCGTTCAGACCCCGAAGGCAGCATAACGAGAATGGCGCGCAGCGGAAGCCTCACCGCTGCACGACCGCCAGCGGGAAGGACCGCAGGTCGCGCTGGGCGGTGCGGAACACCGCATCCTGGCGGTGTTGCTTTTCGGCCGCGAGCTGCGGCACGCGCCGCGTCACCCATTCGCCCAGTGCCAGCGCGGAGACGCGGCCCTCGCCATCCATCGCCGCGCGACCGGTCAGCCCCTCGCGCACCGCGAAGGCGAAGACACCATTGCGGTCATCATAGCTGTCCAGCGCTTCCTGCACCGAGGTGCTGGCGGCCAGCAGGAAGCGCCCGGTCTCGTTGCCGAGTGCCGCCAGGCTGTCGATCGTGACCTGGCCGGCATGGCAGGTATCGACGAACAGGAAACCATCGCGCGCGCGGATGCCGGCCAGCGCCGCGACCAGCGCGCCCTCATCGAGCGAGGTGCGGCGCAGGGCCGCCATGTCGGTCGGCGCGGCCACCTCATGCGGCAGGAACAGGAAGCGGCGGTCGGGTTCCGAACGCAGCCCGTGGCCGGCGAGATACAGCACGAAGGTGTCCTCCGGCCGGGCATTGCGGGCGGTGGCGTAGAGCGCGTTGAGGATATTGGCGCGCGTCGCCTCGCGGTCCAGCAGCAGGGTGGTGATCACCTCGCGGAACACGCCGGCGCCGCGGATGCGCAGGGTTTCGGCCACCGTGCGCGCATCGGCCACGGCGAAGCGCAGGTTCAGATCGCGCACCGCGTATTGGTCCACGCCGACCGCCACCACGAAGAGCCGCCCGGCACCCGGCGCGGGCGCGGCCTCTCCGGCGCGGCGCAGATCCAGCGCCGGTGCCTCGGCGAACAGCGCGCGGTCATCGGCATAGAGGCGGGCTGCGATGCGGTTGGGCCCCGGGTCCAGCGGCACTTCCAGATCCATCCGCCCCGCGCGCGTGTCCTGGCGCAGCGCGATGCGCCCGTTGACCATCACATCCAGCGGCCCGAGGCCGAGGCCCCGATCGGTGGCCTGCACCGCCAGCCGCAGCGCGGTGGCGCCCGCGGGCAGTTCGGCCGCCCCCCAGCCCACCGGCACGCAGGCCGCATCGACCACCGCGCAGGCTTCCATCGGCGCGATGGTCGGCAGCCTGCCGATGCGCGCGCGCACATCGCCCAGATCGGCCATGCGCGCCGCACCCAGGGAGGCATCGCCGGCCAGCCGCGCGCGCACCGCACTCGGCGCGTAGAGCGCGCGATAGGCCTGCTGGAAGCTGGCCCATTCCGGCGTCTGTGCGCGGCCATTGTTCAGGTGCACGCCGACCAGTTCCTGCCCGCCCAGCGGCGAGTGGTCGAACAGGCCTTCGGGCGTGAACAGCACCCAGCGCCGCGCATCCGCATGCACGAAGAGCGCGGCGCGCTCGCTGATGCGATCGGTGATGCCGAACCAGCGGATGGTGCCATCGCCCAACGCCGCCACCGCCCCGCCTTCGGTCGCGACCAGCGCCCAGGCGGCGCCGGGCAGGGCGAACTGGTCCAGCAGGCGGCCGGCGCGGTCGAACAGGCGCAGCGCATTGTCGGAGCCCAGCAGGAAGCGTTCATCATCGGGCAGGATGGCCAGGCTGCGGCTGTATTCGCCATCGGCCAGGCGCAGCGGCTGACCGTTCAGGCGCGGCCGGTCGCGGTTCTGCCAGTCGGTCACGGTGATGCGCGGCGCGGCGTGGCGCGGCGCCAGCATGCCCGCCTCCTCACCCTGGGCGAGGCGCGCGGCCTGCGCATCGAAGGTGAAGACCGGGCCATTGGCGGCGATTGCGAAGCGCACGCGCTGGCCATTGGCGCTGGCGCTGAAACGCGCGGCGGTGCTGCGGAAATCCGCCCCCTGCGGCGCGGGCGCCTGGGCCAGCAAGCCATCCGCGCCGATGCGCCCCCAGCCAGGATCGGCTGCCGCGAAGGCCAGCCCGCCGCCGGGCAGCGGCAGCAATTGCGCGATGGCGTCGCGGGCTGCGGGAATGTCGCGCGCCACACCCAGCCCGAAATCGCCCCAGCGGCGGATCACGAAGGCGGGCGCGCCCTGGGCGGGCTGCGCGGCCCGCGCATAGCCGGCGGCGTAAAGCTGCACGCCGCCGCGTGCATCGGCGGCCCAGGTGACGGCGGGCAGGCCCTCGCCGGTCAGGCCAGCGGTGTCGGGTGCCAGGATCAGGCGCAGATCATGCGCGGCCAGGATTTCCACGCGCAGCCGGTCCTCGAAGCCCACCGCCAGCAGCGCGCCATCGGGTGACCAGGCAATGCCATAGGGCCGTGCGCCCTGGATCGGCACGCGTTCGGCCAGCCGCCGGCCCTGCGCGTCCAGCACGCGCACCCGGCCGTCGCCGCTGGTGATGGCCAGCCGGTGCGCGGCATCGAAGGCCAGCATGCGCGCGGCCCCCTGCCAGCCCTGGGAATCATCGATCAGCAGCCGGCCATTGGTGGCATCGAACACCCGCACCCCGGCACGGCCACCCAGTGCCACAGCCAGCCGCGTGCCATCGGCGGAAAGCGCCAGGTGCTGCACCGGCGCGGGCAGGCCAGGCAGGCGGGCCAGCATGCGGCCGCTGGCGGTGTCGAAGACATAGACCGCGAAGGCGCCGTCCCATTCGCGCCCGGTATGCCCCGCAACAAAGGCGCGAGAGCCATCGGGCGAGAGTGCCACCGCGTGCAGGTCGCCTTCCTCGCGCGCGCCGATCGGCGGGCGCAGCACGCCGAGTGCGGTGCCGTCGGGCAAGGCCCAAAGGCGCAATGTCTTGTCATCGGCGACGGTGGCCAGCACGCGCCCGGCGGCATCCACCGCCAGGCGCGAGACGGGCGCGGTATGCGCGCCGGCCTCGATGCGCAGCACCGGCGCCTGCGGCGGCAGCGCGCCTTGCGCCAGCGCCCCTTGCGTCAGCGCCCCTTGCGTCAGCATCTGGGCCGCGCAGGCGACCCAGACCAGCGCGAGCAGGAAGCGGCTAGCTCGCCAGTTCAAACCCACCGGCCTGCACCAGGCGCTCGGCATTGCCGACGCTGTCATTGAAGCCCTCGCGCCGGGCGATGTTGGTGGCCGCCAGCCCGCGCACATCCTGCTGGGCGAGCGAGGCCTGCTGGCTGCCCACGCCGCGCACCGCGCTGGCGGGGAAGGCATCGGCCGGTGCGAAGCCGCGTAGGCCCGAGGCGGTTTCCACCTGCACCAGCCCATCGCGGCCGGGCCGCACGGTCACGCTTTCATTGGCCGCGATGCGCCCCACTTCGGCGCTGCCGCGCTGCGGTGTCAGCTGCACCGGCACGGCGCGGCGGACGGTGGCGGTGACCGGGCGGCCGCGCTCGGCCACCGCGTTCTTGATGGCGTTGCTGCCGCCGGGCAGCACATTGTCCATCGCGGTTTCGAATTCGGCGCCGCGGGTGCCGATGCGGCCATTGATGGTGCGCGCCAGCGCGATGTCATTGGTCAGCCGGCCGCGGATTTCGGCCAGCTGCGCGGCGGCGCCGTCACGGCTGATGCGGCCCATGCGGACGCCCTGGCGGATATTCTCGGCCGCGCGGTAGCGGCAATCCAGCAGCTGGTCGAAGGCGACCTGGGTGCGGTCGAGCTCCGCATTCTCGCGTTGCAGGTCATTGAAGATCTGCGCGGTGACGGCGGCCTGGTCGCGCGCCTGGCGCTGCACCGCGCCGAAATAGCCGGTGGCCCCGCCGGCCGCGGCACCCACCGCCGCGCCGATCAAGGCGCCTTCCCACCGGCCCGAGGCAAGCCCGCCGATCAGCGCGCCGCCCAGCGCGCCGACGGCAGCACCACGCAGGATGTCCTCGCCGAAGAAATTGCCGGTGCTGTCGAGTGCGACCAGTTGCGCGCGGCAGGCATCGCGCCCGTCATCCATGCCGATGCGCCCGGCCTGGGTGGTGACGCAGCCCGCCAGCATCAGTGATGCGGTCAGAGCCGCGGCGGCGCGGAATGATGTGCTCTTCATGCTGGCCCGTTCTCCTCAACAGAGCGTGTTGTGGGGAACGCTAGACCCGAAACGGTTACCCGCGCCAGCGCCCATTCGGATGAAGCGCGACTTCAATTCCGCGTGACCGCGCGGATCACGCGCTGATCCCCGCCGCATAGCCGTCGCGCTGCGGGTCCGCCCCGCCTTCCAGCCGGCCATCCCACATGGTGATGCCGTGCACGGCGGCGAAGGCGTAGCTGATCGGGTGGCGCTTCACCGCATAGCCCATGCGTTCCAGCGTCACCTGTCTGCGACGTGGGATGCGGTTCGAGATGTCCAGCACCTCGGAGGTGGCGGAGAAGCGCGGCGCGCTCGCGGCCTCCTGCATGGTCATGCCCCAGTCCAGCAGGTTCACGATGGCCTGGGCGATGGCGATGCCGATCCAGGCGCCGCCTGGAGCGCCGAGTGTGGCCACCGCCCGCGCGCCATCGAAGATGATGGTGGGCGACATCGAGGAATAGCGCCGCTTGCCCGGCGCGATGGACCCCGGGCGGCCCGGGCGCGGGTCGTACCAGTTCATCGCGCCGTTCAGCATCATGCCGGTGCCCGGCGGCATTACGCCCGAAGGCAGGCCCAGCGTATGCGTGAGCGAGACCACCATGCCGTCGCGATCGACGCAGGAGAGGGTGGTGGTGTGCGGCGGTTCCGGCGCGCGGCGGATGATGGTGCGATCACCAAGGCCGATGCGCGTGGCGCAGGCTTCCGCGTATTCCTCCGAGAGCAGGCGTTCGAGCGGGACGGGCATGAAATCCGGGTCGTGGACCAGCTCATCCTTGTCGCGGCCGGCGATCAGCATCGCCTCGGCGAAGGTGGCGATATAGGCGGCCGTGTTGTGGCCCAGCTCCGTCAGGTCGAAGCGCTCCAGGCATTTCAGCAGCTGCGCGATGAAGACGCCGCCGGCCGGCGGTGGCGGCAACGCGATGCGATAGCCGCGGTAGGTGATCTCCAGCGGTGCATGCCGGCGCGGGCGGAAGCTGGTCAGGTCCGCGCGGGTGATCAGCCCGCCATGGGCGGCCATGTCATCGGCGATACTTGCCGCGATGTCGCCGCGATAGAAGGCGGCGGCGCCGTCATGCGCGATGCTGTCCAGCGCATCGGCCAGCAGCGAGTTGACCACCGCATCGCCCAGCCGCTTGGGCGTGCCGTCCGGGCGGCAATACAGCGCGCGGCCATCGGCGGTATGCGCCAGCTTGGCGGCATAGGGCAGGCGGCCATAGGCGCGTTCATCGAGGTGGAACATCGCCGCGACATGCGGCCGCACCGCCCAGCCCGCGCGGGCGATGGCGATGGCCGGCGGAAACAGCTCGGCCCAGGGCAGGCGCCCGGCCTCCGCATGCGCGGCCGAGAACGCGGCCAGGATGCCCGGCACCGTCACCGCCTGGTGGCCGAGTTCATTGGCGTGGTCGGACAGGATATAGCCGTAGCCATCGCCGCATTCACCGGTGAAGCGCTCGGCGAACATCTCGGCCCGCGCGGCGGCGGGCGCGGTGGACAGGCCGTCCCACACCGCGTGCAGGCCGCGCACCGGGTCATGGATCTGCAGCACGCCGAGGCCGCCCATGCCGCACATCATCGGGTCCACCACGCCTTGTGCCAGCGCGCAGCCGATCGCGGCATCGAGCGCATTGCCGCCGGCGTGCAGGATTTCCTCGCCGGCTTCGACGGCTTCTGGCTGGGGCGCCACGATCATGGCGCGCGGTTCGGGCAGGCGGCGGATGGGTCGCAATGCTGTCTCTCCCCGCTGGTGCTGTGCCCCGGATTTCGGCAAGCGGCGCGATCCGGGCTTGGCGCCAAGCTCGCATCAAGATTAGGCTTTTGAGCCGATGTTGCATCCACAATTTGCATGAGGCGTGCACATTTTCATCCGGCCTGAGCATCGGGCCGGACACGAACCCAGGGAGGTTGCACATGTTTCGACGTATCCTGATGGCGCTGGGCCTGCTGGCCGCCTTTGGCGCCATGGCCCCGGCCGAGGCGCAGAACCGCTTCTGGCTGACCAACAATTCCGGCGAGACGATCCGCGAGGCCTATGTCTCCTCCTCGCGCGTGCAGGGCTGGGGGCCGGATATCCTGGGCCAGGGCACGCTCGGGCCCGGGCGTGAGGTGTGGGTGACGCCCACCTTCTCCGACTGCATGCTGGATGTGCGCGTGGTGTACATGAGCGGGCGCGAGGATACGCGCATGGGCGTCAATGCCTGCAACCTCTCGCGCATCGCCTTCGGCGGTGGTGGCGGGTTCCAGCAGCCCGGCGCGGGGGCGGGCGCGGTGATCGGCGGCGGGCCTGGCATGGCGCAGGGCGTGGTGCCTGGCGGTGGCAATCCCTCCTTCAACTTCATCAACCAGACGGGTGCCACGATCCGGGAGATCTATGCCTCCTCCTCGCGCATCCAGTCCTGGGGGCCGGACCGGCTGGGGGCCAATGTGCTGGCACCGGGCGGTACGCTGTGGATCAACATGCCCGCCGGTGGCGGGTGCCTGACGGATATCCGCGTGGTGTTCATGAACGGCGCGGCGCAGGACCGTCGCGGGATCGAGACCTGCAGCATCAACGCGATCAACTGGCGTTGATCAGGACCAGGCGATGTTTCACGCGAAACATTTCCTAGGACCGCTGGCCTAAATACGGGTTGGGTGAGGGGCGCCCCTCACCCGCCCGGCATATGTCCCAGCCCGCCCTCATATTTCTCCATCGTCTCGGCGGGCATGAAGCTCGCCTCCAGCTCGCGCACGCGGTCGAAGCCGGCGAAGGCGTGCAGGTTGCCAAGCCGGTGCTGCTTGAAGCGGGCATCGACGCGGGCTTCGGCCTGCGGGCCTTCGGCGCGCAATTCGGCCGCCAGGTCGCCCATCGCCATGATCGCGTGGCGCATCAAGGCGCCTGGCAGGATGCAGCAGGCGATGCCGAGCTGCGCCATCTCTTCCGCGCTGAAACGCGGCGAGATTCCGGTCATGTTGTAGAAGACCGGGCCGCGCACTTCGCGGCAGATGCGCTCCACATCCGCGCGGTCCTTCGGGCCTTCGACGAAGGCGAGATCGGCGCCGGCATCCAGGAAGGCATTGGCGCGCCAGATGGCTTCTTCCAGGGACCCGCCATGCGCGCCGCGGGCATCGGTGCGCGCCACCAGCACAAAGGAGGGGTCCAGGGCATCGCGCGTTGCGGCGGCGGCGCGGATCTTGCCCACGGCTTCGGTGCGGCCGATCACCTCGCGGCCGGCCACATGGCCACAGCGCTTGGGGGCCACCTGGTCCTCGATATGCAGCCCGGCCAGCCCGCCGCGGATATATTCCTCGATCGTGCGCACCACGTTGATCGCATTGCCGAAACCGGTATCGGCATCGGCGATCACCGGCACCCGCACGGCCGATGCGATGAGCTTCGCGTTCAGCGCCATCTCGGTCAGCGTGACCAGCCCCGCATCCGGCAGGCCCAGCATGTTCAGGGAGGTGCCATAGCCCGACATGTACACCGCCTCGAACCC
>JAIXVH010000110.1 GCA_027483125.1 Acetobacteraceae bacterium
AGGCGCCGCCGCCGGTGGTCATAGAGACCGCGACGAAGAAGCCGGTGACGATCACGCCCAGCAGCATCGCACCCAGTGCCGAGAAGGCCGCGGCCTTGCCGGCGATCGCCAGGACCGTGAAGTAGCAGACAATCGGCCCCAGCACCGGCAGCAGCGAGGGGATGATCATCTCCTTGATGGCGGCCTTGGTCAGCATGTCCACCGCGCGGCCGTAATCGGGCTTCTCGGTGCCGGCCATGATTCCGGGCTTTTCCTTGAACTGGCGCCGCACCTCTTCCACGACGCTTTGCGCGGCGCGGCCGACGGCGGTCATCGACATGCCGCCGAACAGGTATGGCAGCATGCCGCCAAACAGCAGGCCGACCACGACGTAGGGGTTGGCCAGGCTGAAATCGACCGGCCCCATCCCCGCGAAATATGGATAGGCTGCGGGGTTGGCGATGAAGTAGTTCAGGTCCTGCGTATAGGCCGCGAAGAGCACCACGGCGCCGAGCGCCGCCGAGCCGATCGCATAGCCCTTGGTCACCGCCTTGGTGGTGTTGCCCACCGCGTCCAGCGCATCGGTGGTCACGCGGATTTCCTTGGGCAGGCCGGCCATTTCGGCGATGCCGCCGGCATTGTCCGTCACCGGCCCGAAGGCATCCAGCGCCACAATCATCCCCGCCAACGCCAGCATGGTGGTGGTGGCGATCGCCACGCCATAAAGCCCCGCCAGCGAGTAGGTGATGATGATGCCCGCGATGATGATCAGCGCCGGAATCGCGGTCGATTCCATGCTGACCGCCAGGCCGCGGATCACGTTGGTGCCGTGGCCGGTCTGCGAGGCCTCGGCGATGGATTTCACCGGGCGGAAATTCGTCCCCGTGTAGTATTCGGTGATCCAGACGATGGCGGCGGTGACCGCCAGGCCCGTCGCCCCGCACAGGAACAGGCTGAAGGCGCCGAAGCTGTGCCCGCCCGCCGTGACCGTGCCGAAGCCGAAGGTCGCATAGGACAGCGGCAGCAGGATCGCGAGCGACAGCGCGCCGGTCACGATCAGGCCGCGATACATCGCACCCATGATGGACTGGTTCGCCGGCAGCTTCACGAAATAGGTGCCGACGATGGAGGTGATGACGCAGAAGCCGCCGATCAGCAGCGGAAACAGCATTGCCGCCGCCCGGCCCTGATCGCCGAAGGTGATCGCGGCCAGCACCATGGTGGCGACCGCCGTCACGGCATAGGTCTCGAACAGGTCGGCGGCCATGCCGGCGCAGTCGCCCACATTGTCACCGACATTGTCGGCGATCGTGGCGGGGTTGCGGGGGTCATCCTCGGGGATGCCGGCTTCCACCTTGCCCACCATGTCGCCGCCCACGTCAGCGCCCTTGGTGAAGATGCCGCCGCCGAGACGGGCGAAGATCGAGATCAGCGAGGCGCCGAAGCCCAGCGCCACCAGGCTGTCGATCACGGTGCGCGAATTGATCGCATAGCCGCCGAGAGAGACCAGCACAAAGAAGTAGATGGCCACACCGAGCAGCGCCAAGCCCGCCACCAGCATGCCCGTGATGGCGCCCGACTTGAACGCCATGTCCAGGCCCGCCGCCAGCGATTGCGTGCTGGCCTGCGCGGTGCGGACATTGGCGCGCACCGACACATTCATGCCGATGAAACCCGCCAGCCCCGACAGCACCGCGCCGATCAGGAAGCCGATCGCCACCGCCGTGCCCAGCAGCAGCAGCACGCCCACGAACAGCACCGCTCCGACCAGGCCGATGGTGATGTATTGGCGCTTCAGATAGGCGCTGGCCCCTTCCTGGATGGCGCGCGCGATTTCCTGCATGCGCTCATTCCCGGCGGGCTTGGCCATGATCTCCTTCGTGGTGATCCAGCCATAGGCGAGTGATGTCGCCCCCAGCAGGATGACCAACAGCAATACGAACGTGATCACTTGCACTCCCCTTGTTTCTTGTGTTGCGGTGCGAAGACTAGGCAGAGGTGCGGGGCATTCGCAACCGGGCGGGCGGCAAGGGGCCGTAGGCCTCCGGGGCAGGGGGCAGGCCATAGGCGGCCAGTGCCGCCAGTTTGCGCGCGGCGGCGGGCGTGGGGGGCGTGAAGGGCGCGCCCTCGGCGGCCAATGTGCCGATGCCGGTGCGGGCTGCGACCGCCTGCGCGGCGTTGCGGGCCGCTGCATGGTCCGGCCCGCCGGGCGGGGGCGCGACCAGCACGCCGCAATCGCGCGACCACATCAGGAAGCACAAGGCATCGATCAGCGCCGCGTGCAGCACGGGGTCGGCAGCGGCGCCGGGGTGCAGTCCGAACAGGAACAGGCGCGCCGGCGGCAGGCCGAGCGCGGCGGCGGCCTGATGAGCGCGGCGGGCGAGGTCGGCTGCGCGCGCATCGGCGTCGGGGCCCGCCGCGCCATCGGTCAGCAGTGCCACCAGAGGCGGGCGGCCGCGGGCGCAGGCATGGGCGATCAGGCCGCCGCAATGCAGCACTTCCTCTCCGGGGTGGGCGGCCAGCACCAGCAGGTTTTCGGTCGCGGCCAGGGTGGCGATGGGCGTCATGCGCCGCAGCATAAACCCTTCCCGCGCGGCGCGCGCCGGGACAGACTATGGGTGCTGAGGAGGCCATGATGCCTGATACCCAATCGCCGATCTTCCCGCGCAGCGATGGCTCGCGCGTGCCCTATTCGGTGTTTTCCAGCCCTGAAATCTACGCGCTGGAACAGGAGCGGATTTTCCGTGGCCCGACCTGGAGTTTTCTCGGGCTGGAAGCGGAAATCCCGAAGCCCGGCGATTTCAAGAGCACCTATATCGGCGAGACGCCGGTGGTGATGACGCGCGCCGAGGACGGCACGCTCGCCGCCTGGGTCAATCGCTGCGCGCATCGGGGTGCAGTGGTGTGCCGGCTCAGGCGCGGCAATGCGCTGAACCACACCTGCGTCTATCACCAGTGGAATTACGGCACGAAGGGCAATCTGCAGGGTGTGCCGTTCCGGCGCGGGCAGAAGGACATGACCGGCATGCCCGCCGATTTCGACCCCGCGAAACACAGCCTGCGGCAACTGCGCGTCGACAGCTATCGCGGCCTGGTCTTCGCCACCTTCAGTGACACGGTGGCCGACCTGCCGGACTACATCGGCCCTGTCATGCGCCCCTATGTGGACCGGGTGTTCCACAAGCCAATCGAGTATCTCGGCTGCACGCGGCAATACTCCAATTCCAACTGGAAGCTCTACATGGAGAATGTGCGTGACCCGTATCACGCATCGCTGCTGCATCTGTTCCACACCACCTTCAATATCCTGCGCGTGGGGATGAAGGCGCATTGTGAGTCGGACGCGACGGGCCTGCACAACATCGTCTTCGTGGTGAAGAATGAGGAGCAGAATTCGGACGCCTACAAGGCGCAGAAGATCCGCAGCTATGACGAAGGTTTCCGGTTGGAGGATGACAGCGTTCTGGCCATGGTGCCTGAATTCGCCGAACCCGCGACCAACCACATCCAGCCGATCTTCCCGCAGCTGGTGATCCAGCAGATCCACAATACGCTGGTCGCCCGGCAGTTGATCGCGAAAGCCCATGATCGCTTCGAGCTGATCTTCCACTTCTTCGGCTATACCGATGACACGCCGGAACTGCGCGCGCTGCGTATCAAGCAGGCGAATCTGGTGGGGCCGGCGGGCTATATTTCCATGGAGGATACGGAGGCGACGGAACTGGTGCAGCGCGGCACCACGGGTTCCTCGGATCTCTCCTCGGTGATCGAGATGTCACGCCATGCGCCCGACGAGACCGCAACCATGATCAGCGAGAGCCTGGTGCGCAAATTCTGGGTTGGTTATCGCCATCTGATGGGGCTCGACGCCGCATGACGCCCGCGCTGCTGCTGCGCCTGGAGATGCAGGTGCTGCTCGATGCCTATATTGCCGCGATCGATGATGATCGGCTGGAGGAATGGCCCGGCTTCTTCACCGAGGATGCGCTCTACGAGATCATCCCGAAGGAGAACGAGGATGCCGGCCTGCCCGCGCCGCTGATGCGCTGCGACAATGCGGCGATGATGCGCGACCGCGTCGCCAGCCTGCGGCATGCGAATATCTATGAAGCGCCGACCTATCGGCACATCCTGTCGGGATTGGTGGTGCAGGACAGTGCGGATGGCGTGGCATTGCGCTGCAATTATGTGGTGGTGAACACCTCGCAGGAGGGCAGTTCGGCCATCTACCAGGCGGGCATCTACCGCTCCGTCGCGGTGCGCGTGGGCGATGGCTGGCGCTTCCGCTCCAAGCGCGTGATCTATGATACAGCGCGCGTCCAGACGCTGCTGGCCTACCCGATATGAGCGGCGAATGGCACGACGCCTGCGCGGCGGATGCGCTGGAAGAAGAAGCGACCATCGGCGTCACGATCGCGGGCCGGCCAGTGGCGCTGTTCCGCGTCGGCGGCGCGCCCTATGCGCTGCACGACTTGTGCCCACATGGTCAGGCGCGGCTGTCGGATGGCTTCGTGGATGGCGACTGCGTCGAATGCCCGCTGCACCAGGGGCTGGTCGATATCCGCAATGGCCGCCCGCGCGGCGCGCCGGTCTCGACGCCGACCGAGAGCTACCCTGCGCGCGAGCGCAATGGCCGTATCGAGGTGCAACTGCCCTGACTACCGCCGCGGCCAGGCGGCTGCCTGTTGCAACAGCCAGTGCCGCGCTTCGCCGCGCGCGTCGCCCGCTACCGCACGTTCCAGGAACACCTGGAAGCTGTGCGCCCCATGCGCATCCGCCACGCGATACAGATGCGTCCAGAAGCCGCCGCGCCGGTGCAGCACCAGGTAGAAATCGCCCTCGGTCACGCGGCCCAGCCGGTCCCGCCAGGGCAGGCTGCCGAGCCATTCGGCCTCTTCGCCTTCGGCCACGAAAAGCCCCAGGTCATGGGGCGGTTGCTGCGGTTGCGCCATGCGCCGATCCCTTCTGCCAAGGGCCGACGCGCGATGATGTGGAAGGGACCCGCTTGGTTGCCGGACCGGCCACATCTCAACCTGCTAAGGTTGGCGCCACCTTGCCCGGGCGGGCAGGTTGGCGTCGGGCGCCGGCCCGACTCTTGATGCGAACCTAATATAGCCGAGCCTGCGCGCAGGTCGCAAGCCGCCCGCTTCATTCGCCTCGCATTTCGATTCGCCGCGCTGGCTTGCGCGCAACGCAACCCCGCGCCACATCCGCGCCATGCAGGACGCAACAGCCCTCGCCCGTCGAAACCGCCGCACCATGTTCGCGGCGATGGGATTCGTGGGCTTCATGGTCAGCGTCTCCTTCGCCGCGGTGCCGCTGTATGACCTGTTCTGCCGCGTCACCGGCTTCGGCGGCACGCCCATGGTGACAGGGCGCAGCGCACCCGGCGCGGTGGGCGAACCCATCACCATCCGCTTCGTCGCCGGCACGCATCCGAACCTGCCCTGGCGCTTCGCCCCCGCGCAGCCATCGATGCAATTGCGCCTGGGCGAGGAGGGCGTTGCCTTCTACACCGCGCGCAACGAGAGTTCCGCGCCGGTGACCGGCATTTCCAGCTACAATGTCTCGCCCGACATCGCCGGGCGTTTCTTCCAGAAGACCGCCTGCTTCTGCTTCCAGGAACAGACGCTGGAGCCCGGCCAGTCCGTGGACATGCCGCTATCCTTCTGGGTGGACCCCGCCATCCTGCAGGACGCACAGGCGCGCGGCATACGCACCATCACCGTCTCCTACACGTTTTTCCGCAGCCTGGAGGACGCCGAACGCGCTGGCGCGCTGGCCAATGCCGGCCCGCATGTTGGTAACGCCCGCCGCCCTTGATCTGCGCGGCGGATCGGAGGACAAGGGCGCTCAGGAAGGCACTCCGAATTCAGCAGGACCACTCATGGCCACACCAGCGCATGGCGCCGAAGGCGCCCCCCACTACAAGCACCCCTACCACCTGGTGGATCCGTCGCCCTGGCCTCTGGTCGGCGCATTCGCCGCCGGCGCGCTGGTGCTGGGCATCATCTTCAAGGCGCATTACGGCATCACCTGGCTGCTGATCCTGGGCCTGGTGGGCGTGCTGGCCACCATGGCGCTGTGGTGGCGCGATGTGGTGAAGGAAAGCCAGTCGGGGCTGTATCACACGCCCGTCGTGCGGCTGGGCCTGCGCTACGGCATGATGCTGTTCATCGCGTCGGAAGTGATGTTCTTCGTGGCCTTCTTCTGGGCCTATTTCCACTTCGCGCTGTATCCGGAACATGTCCTGGGTGCCGCCACCGCGATCTGGCCGCCGGCTGGCATCAAGACCTTCGACCCGCTGCATCTGCCGCTGTTGAACACGCTGATCCTGCTGCTCTCGGGCTGCACCGTGACCTGGGCGCACCACGCGATCATCCATGGCGACAACAAGACGGCCGTGAAAGGCCTGGCGCTGACGGTCCTGCTCGGCCTGCTGTTCACCGGCGTGCAGGCCTATGAATACGCGACGGCGCCGTTCAACTTCGTCAATGGCGGGATCTATCCTTCCACCTTCTTCCTGGCGACCGGCTTCCATGGCTTCCACGTGATCGTGGGCACCATCTTCCTGGCCGTGTGTCTCGTGCGCGCCATGCGCGGGCACTTCACGCCGGAAAAGCATTTCGGCTTCGAGGCCGCCGCCTGGTACTGGCATTTCGTGGACGTGGTGTGGCTGTTCCTCTTCGTCTCGATCTATGTGCTCGGGGTTGGTGAGATCTATCATCACTGATCTGGCAGTGCGCCGGGCGGCAGTCTCGCCGCCCGCGCGCGATGTTGGAGGCATGACGTGACTTCGCGTGCCGCGCTGCATTGGCAGCGTCTGATCCTGCCCAGTTTCTTCGCGCTGCCCATTCTGGCTGTTTTGCTGGGCCTGGGCAGTTGGCAGTTGCAGCGCCTGTCCTGGAAGACGGCACTGCTGGCCGACCTGGCCGCCGCGCAGGCTGCGCCACCGGCACCCGCCATCGCCCCCGTGTCCTATGCGCACATCACCGCGACTGGCCGCTTCCGCCATGAGCTGGAAGTGCTGCTGGGCGCTGAAGTGCGTGGAACGGTGCTGGGTGCGCGCCTGATCACCCCGCTGGAGCGTGACGGCGCACCGCCCTTGCTGGTCGAGCGCGGCTGGGTGCCGCAGGACAAGGCGGGGGTGGCGCGCCCTGAAGGCCCCGTCACCGTCACCGGCTATGCGCGCCCCAGCGAAACCGCTGGCGCACTCGCCGCGCGCGATTCACCCGCGCAGCGGCAGTTCTTCACCTTTGATACGGCGGCGATCGGCGCCGCGCTCGGCATCACGCCCGCGCCCTTTGGCCTGACCGTGGTCGGCGCCGGCCCGGCGCGTTCCGAGGGCGGATTCGGCGCCTCCCCCGCACCGCATCGGGGCGCTTTGCCTGACCCCGCGCGCGGCTTCCCCGCACCGCGCAACCCGCATCTGGGCTATGCCGTCACCTGGTTCGGGCTGGCGATCGCCTGGGTGGTGATTTTCTCGCTCTGGGGGTGGCGGCGGGTGCGCGCATAGCGGCTATACCGCTGGCATGAACCCTGCCTATGACACGCTGAAAACCCGCTTCGCGCGCATCGCCACCTTGGGCGAGGCCTCGGCCATGCTCGGCTGGGATGCGAGCGCGATGATGCCCGCCGGCGGCGGGGCCGCGCGCGGCGAACAACTGGCCACCCTGGCCGGCCTGATGCATGACATGCTGATCGCGCCCGAGACCGGCGATGCGCTGGCAGCGGCCGAGGCTGACGGCGATTGGGACAGCGCCAACCTGGCCCTGATGCGCCGCGCGCATAGCCGCGCGACCGCGCTGCCGACGGCACTGGTGGAGGAGGCGACCATCGCCTGCTCCGCTTGTGAGAAAACCTGGCGCGAGGCCCGCCGCGCCAGCGATTTCGCAGCCGTCCGCCCGGCGCTGGAAAACGTCGTGCGGCTGACGCGCGAACAGGCCGCGCGGCTGTCCGACGCGCTGGCGCTGTCGCCCTATGATGCGCTGATGGATGGCTACCAGCGCGGCATCACCGCCGCCGATGTCACGCCCATCTTCGCGCAGTACGAGGTCTTCCTGCGCGACGCCCTGCCGCGCGTCGAGGCGCGCCAGGCCGCCGCTCCCGCCCGCATTCCGCTGGCCGGCCCATTCCCGGTCGAGACGCAGCGCCGCGTGGCGCAGGCGATGTCGGCGCGCATGGGCCTGGAATTCACCCATGCGCGGCTCGATGAATCGACGCACCCCTTCTGCGGCGGCACGCCCACGGATGTGCGCATCACCACGCGCTACCGCGAGGATGATGTGGCGCAGGCGCTGCTGGGTGTGCTGCACGAGACTGGCCATGCGCTCTACGAACGCGGCTTGCCGGCAGCCTGGCGCCGCCAGCCGGTGGGCGATGCGGCCGGCATGGGCGCGCATGAATCGCAATCGCTGATCGTGGAAATGCAGGCCTGCCGCGGCGACGCCTTCCTGGGCTTCCTCGGGCGCGAACTGCACAGCGCCTATGGCGGCGATGCGGCGCCGTATTCGCGCGAAAACCTGGCCCGCCTCTGGCGCCATGTGGAGCGTGGATTCATCCGCGTGGATGCGGATGAAATCACCTATCCAGCGCATGTCATGCTTCGCTTCCGGCTGGAACAGGCGCTGATCGCGGGCGACATCCAGGTGGCCGATCTGCCGGCGGCCTGGAACGAGGGGCTGCATGCGCTGCTGGGCATCACGCCGCCCGATGATGCGCGCGGCGTGCTGCAGGACATCCATTGGTATGACGGCGCCTTCGGCTATTTCCCCTCCTACACGCTGGGCGCGATGGCGGCGGCGCAACTGATGCGCGCCGCACGCACCGCCGTGCCCGGGCTGGATGACGCGCTGGGGCAGGGCGATGCCGCGCCCTTGCTGGGCTGGCTGCGTGCGAATGTGCATGCACACGGCTCGCGCCTGGGCTTCCAGGATTTGCTGCGCGCCGCCACCGGCAAGCCCCTGGACCCGAGCGATTTCCAGGCGCATCTGACCGCCCGTTATCTGGACTGAGACCATGCGCTACATCTCCACCCGCGGCGGCGCCGCACCGCGTGATTTCGAAGGCGTGCTGCTGGCAGGCTTAGCCGAGGATGGCGGGCTGTTCATGCCCGAGACCTGGCCGCAATTCACGCCGGCCGAATGGCGCGCCATGCGCGCACTGCCCTATGCGGACCTGGCCGCGCGCATCATCGCGCGCTTCACGGGCGATGCCGTGACCGAAGCCGAACTGCGGACCATGTGCCACGATGCCTATGGGCGCTTCGCGCATGCCGCCGTGGTGCCGCTGGTGCAACTGGACCATCGCGCCTTCTCGCTCGAGCTGTTCCATGGCCCGACGCTGGCCTTCAAGGATCTGGCGCTGCAATTGCTGGGCCGGCTGTTCGACCATGTGCTGGCCCGCAGCGGCCAGCGCATCACCATCGTGGGCGCGACCAGTGGCGATACCGGCAGTGCCGCGATCGAGGCCTGCCGCGACCGCGCGGCGGTGGACATCATCATCCTGCACCCCGAGGGCCGCACCAGCGAAGTGCAGCGCCGCCAGATGACGACGGTGCTGTCGCCCAATGTGGCGAACATCGCGATGCAAGGCAGCTTCGATGACTGCCAGGATGCGGTGAAGGCGATGTTCAACGACGCGCCCTTCCGCCACGAGATGAAGCTGGCCGCGGTCAATTCCATCAACTGGGCACGGATTGCGGCGCAGATCCCCTACTACGCCGCGGCCGCGCTGGCCTTGGGCGCGCCGGACCGGCCGGTTGCCGTCTCAGTGCCGTCGGGCAATTTCGGCAATGTCCTGGCGGCCTATGGCGCGATGCGCATGGGGCTGCCGATCGAGCGCTTCATCGTGGGCGCCAACCGCAATGACATCCTGGCGCGCTGGCTCGATGCGAATGACATGACAATGCGCGCGGTGGAGCCATCGCTCTCGCCATCCATGGACATCCAGGTCAGTTCCAATTTCGAGCGGCTTTTGTTCGAATTGCTGGGCCGCGACGCGGTGGCGACGGCCGAGCAGATGCAGCGCTTCCGCACTGAGGGGCGCATGCCGATCCCCGATGCGGCGTGGCGCGCGGCGACGACGCGCTTCCGTGGGTTTCGTCTGGATGATGCCGGCACGATCGCGGAAATGCGCCGCGTGCGCGCCGAGGCCGGCTACATCGCCGACCCGCACACCGCCATCGGCATAGCCGGCGCGCGCGCGCATGCGCCGGAAGATGCGGGCATGCCCGTTATCATCGCCGCGACCGCGCACCCGGCGAAATTCCCCGATGCGGTGCGCGAGGCGCTGGGCGAGGCACCCGCGCTGCCGCCGCATCTGGCCGATCTGTACGAACGCCCCGAGCGCTTCACAGTGCTGCCGAATGATGTGGCGCAGGTGCAGGGCCTGGTGCGTGCGCATGCGCGCCGGAATGCCGCATGATCGCAATCTGTGCACATCGCGGCGGTGCGCTGCTCTGGCCGGAGAACAGCCTGCGCGCCTTCCGCGAAGCCGCTTCCCTGCCCATCGAGGAACTGGAATGCGACGTGCACCTGTCCGCCGATGGCGTGGCGATGGTGCATCATGATGCGACGCTGGACCGCATGACGGATGCAACCGGCCCGCTTTCCGCGCTGAACGCGGACGCACTGGCGCGCATCCGCATCAAGGGCAGTGATGAAGGCATCCCCCGCCTCTCCGCCCTGCTGGAGCTGGTCGCGCAATCCGGCAAATTGCTGCGCCTGGAGATCAAGGAAAACCAAGACAAGCGCTTCGACCCGCGCCTGCTGGCCGCCGTGATGGACGACCTCTCGCGCATCCCCGCCCGCGTGCGCCTGATGTCCTTCATGCCAGCGGCACTTTTGGAATCGCGCTTCCCGGACAAGGATTTCCTGATCGGCCCCGCCTTCCTCGGCTGGCATTCGGGTTGGACGCTGAACGCACTCGCCGCCATGCTTGGGTGCAACGGCGTGGGCTTCGGCTATGACGCGAAGAACCTGCCCCGCCTGCTGGAAGCGACCCGCGGCACCACCAATATCTGGCGCGCCGATGACGAAGCGACCTTGCGCGCGGCCTTCGC
>JAIXVH010000082.1 GCA_027483125.1 Acetobacteraceae bacterium
GAAAAACCCTCGCCGCCCAAGGACGCACCGACATCATTGATGACGATCTTGGCGCCTGCCGCTGCCATTGCGATCGCGATTTCCCGCCCGATGCCGCCGCCCGAACCCGTGACGACCGCAACCTTGCCTGCCAACATCATTGTGCATTTCCTCCGTTTGGATGCGGAAGGCTAACCCCCGTCGCGCACAGCGTGAAGCCGGGCGCGCGGCACATGGCGGAATGGCAGCCCTGCCAGATCCAGGGCCGCCGGACCCGGCGTGTCGCATTCGATGATCGCGGAGCAGCGCTCGGTGAAGGCAGCGCGGAAGTGGTTCTTCGCCTTGTTCGCCAGCAGCCGCACGCCCGACAGCTCGATGCCATGCAGCACGAAGAAGCCCGGATCCACCGCGGCTTCCTTGCGTGATGTCACGATCACGCGCAGCGCGCCCGCGCGCAGCACGGCGGTGGGGCCGAGTTCGACGCGCGTGCCGGCTTCCATCGGGCCATGGTTGCGGAAGCGCCCATCGGTCAGTCTTTCCACGATGCCGGTGAAAGGCACGGGCGGGCCGAAGGCATTGGTGGTGCGCGCGCACAAGTCGCGCGTGATGGCGCCACCCGCACCGGCCGCGCGCGCCGCCTCCACCGCGGCGGGGTCGTGCAGGAAGGCGAAGACGGTCTCCACCGGCGGGCCCGCTTCGAGCAATGCGCGCAGCAAGCCCGGCGTGTCGCAGGCGCCGCCCGACAAGGGATTATCCGCCGGGTCCAGCAGCGCGACCAGGCCGGGCGGCGCTGCCAGCGCGGTCCGCAGCGCCAGATCCGGCGGCGGCAATGCCACCGCGAAGCGGGCGATGCGCGCTTGCATTTCCCGCACCAGCGCGCGCGCCGCGCCGCGTGCTTCTTCCGCGCTGTCTGCCCAGCAGAAGGCGGTCGGCCCTGCCCAGGGGCTGTCGCCCCAGGCGAAGCCGCCGAAGATGCTGGCGTCGGGCAGTTGCGGGTTCTCCATCGCCTGGGCGATTGACCAGACCTCGGCCATCGGGCCTTCGGCGCTGCGCATGTGGAAGCTGTGCAGCACGCGCGGCAGTTTCGCGATGCCGGCATGCAGGCGGCGGCCTTGCAGCCGCATCTCCAGCAGGCGCAGTGCGCGCCAGGCGGCATCGGCCATGTCGGTGTGCGGGTAGCTGCGATAGGCGCTGGCGCCGTCCAGCAAACCCGCTACCTGCGGGCTGATATTGGCGTGGAAATCGAAGCTCGCGACCATCGGTGTGTCGGGGCCGATGATGCCGCGCGCCAGGCGCAGGATGGTCAGGTCGGCTTCCGGATCGGTCTCGGTCAGGCAGGCACCGTGCAGGGAGAGGTAGACGCCGTCGTAGCGCTGCGCGGCCAGGCCGGCTGCCACTTCCTCCCACCAGGTGGCGAAGGCGGCGTCGGTCATCGGGCCGCCGGGTTGGGCGGCGGTGCAGCGCAGGATGGTGGCGCGCCAGTCGGGGCGTTCGGCAAGGAAAGCGTCGAGGCCGCCAAGCTCCGTCGCGGTGCCACGGAACTGCTGGCGCGCGGCATCGCCCGCCACCCATTCGCGGCCCTGGAAGGCGTCCAGCGGCGTGGTTTCGGGCGCGAAGGAATTGGCCTCGAACCAGAGTCGGGCGACGGCGATATGCGGCATCGGTGCAGTGAACCGCATGGCACGCCGCGTCGCCAGGGTGGTGGTTTTGGCTTTTGCGGGCAGGGCCTGCGCCGCATGATGCGCGAATGCAACGAAACCGCCTTTGGCGCCTGTCGCCGCTGTTCCGCCTGATGCTGTTGCACAGCGCCATCGGCTTCCTGCTGGCGCTGGTCGCGCTGGCGGCATGCTGCGCGCGATGTGCAGCGATCGCCGTCACTGATAGCCTGCTTGGGCAACCCGCCCGGAGCCCGCCATGCAACGCCGTGCCGCCATGCTTGCCGTGACCCTGCCGATCGCGGCCCGCGCCCAGGCGCCGCTGGCGCTCTACGGCGCGGGCGCGGGCAGCGCTTTCCTGCCCTATGCCGAGGGTGTGGCCGCCTTCCTGCGCGGCCGCGGCATTGCGGTCGAAGCGCGGCAGAGCACCGGTTCGCTGCAGAATCTGGGTTTCGTCGAGGATGACCCGCGCGCGCTCGGCACCGCCTTCCTGGGCAGCGTGCAGGATGCGCTGGATGGCACGCCGGCCGCGGGCGGGCGGCGGCACACGCGCATCCGCGCGCTGTTCCCGATGTACGAGACGAGCTTCCAACTGGCCGCCTTGGCCAGCAGCGGCATCACGCAATTCGCACAATTGGCCGGCCGCCGCGTCGGTGCCGGCCCCGCGCGCGGCCCGGCCGAGACCTTCCTGCGCGCCGCACTCGACGCCGCGGGCATCAATGCCACGATTGTCTCGGGAACACCGGCCGAGATGACCGAGGGCCTGCTGAACGGCGCGATGGATGCGCTGTGGCAGGGTGCGATCGTGCCCATCCCCTCGCTGGTGGCCGTGCTGTCGCGCGCGCCGGCCGTGGTGTTCGGCCCTGGCGAGGCGGTGAGCGGGCGCGTCGTGCAGCGCCTGCCGTATCTGGCGCCGGCGGTGGTGGCCCCTGGGACCTATGCCGGCCAGTCAGCGCCGATCCACAGCTTCGCCGCCTGGAATTTCGTGGTGGCCAATGCGGCACTGCCCGATGATGTGGCGCAGGCGATCACGGCCGCCGTGCTGGGTGCGGCCGACCCCGCGCGAGAGATCCATGCCAGTGCTGCCGCCACGCGCGCTGCCAATGCCGGCACCAACCGGATTTTGCCGTTCCATCCGGGGGCGGCGCGGGCCTATGCAGGATTGGGCGTCAGGCTGCCCTGATCACAGCAGCGCCGCGCGGATCGTGGCCTCATCCACGCCGATCCGCGTCGCCGCCGCCGAGAGATCACCCCAGGTCACCTCATCCAGCGGAATCCCATCCGAGCTCCGCCGATGCTTGGCCCGCCGTTCCGGGTCGCCGGGCAGCAGCACATGGCCGAAGGCGCTGGCCTGCACATGCTCGCACACCGCCTGCACCTCATGCGCGAAGGCGGTGTTGTCGGCGAGCCGCGCGGGGTCGAACACCAGCCCCATCATGCCATTGACGATGCCGCGATCCTTGGGTGTGGCGGGCTGGTTGGTGCCGCCGCCGGTGAGCGCGCCGGCCAAGATCTCGCAGACCAGCGCCAGCCCATAGCCCTTGTGCCCGCCGAAGGAGACGAGCGCGCCACGCTCGCCCTGGCCAAACATCACCGCGGGGTCGGTGCTGGGCTCGCCCAGATGCGTGATCAGCGCGCCGGCGGGAACCTCGCGCCCGGCATTGAAGGCGACCTTCACCTTGCCCACGGCAATCGCGCTGGTGGCAAAGTCCAGGATGATCGGCGCGGGCGCTTTCGGGATGCCGATGCAGACCGGGTTGGTGCCCATGCGCCCATCCATGCCGCCATGGGGTGCGACCATCGGCGGGCCGGAGACGGCATTGACGAAGAACATGGAAATCAGCCCTGCCGCCGCCGCCTGTTCCGCATAGGCGCCGATGCGGCCGAGGTGATGCGTGTTGCGCAGGCCGAACATGGCCATGCCTTGCGCGGTGGCGGTCTCCGTCGCCCAGGCGGTGGCCTGCCGGCCGGTCACCTGGCCATAGCCCATGCCGCCATCGAAGATCGCCATGGCACCCGCGCCGCCCACCTGCTGTGCGGCAGCGGCGGGGTTGATCAGGCCCTTTTCGGTGTTCTCGACATAGCGCGGCACCAGTTGCACGCCGTGGCTGTCATGGCCTTGCAGATTGGCTTCCACCAGGTCGGTCGCGACCTGGCGCGCGATGGCGGCGGGCGCGCCCACGCGCTCCAGCATGGTGGCGACGAGGTCGGTCAGGGCTGGGTCTGCGATGCGTGGCATGGCCGCAGTGCAGACCAAAGCCGGCCGCGTCACAAGATGCATCTGGCCCTCCCATGCGCCAACGCTCCGGGCTATAGCCCATCCCCTCAGTTCCGGACCGCACCCCATGCCCATCCACGTCGCCCTTCGCCACACGACGTCCTACAGCTACGAAAAGCCCGTCGCCCTTGGGCCGCAGGTCATCCGCCTGCGCCCGGCGCCGCATGCGCGCACGCCGGTGCTCTCCTATTCGCTCACCGTCTCGCCCCAGGGGTATTTCCTGAATTGGCAGCAGGACCCGCAGGGCAATTTCCAGGCCCGTGTGGTGTTCCCCGAGAAGGTCTCGAAGTTCGAAGTCACGGTCGATCTGCTGGCCGACATGGCGACGCAGAACCCCTTCGATTTCTTCCTCGAACCCGATGCCGAGACCTGGCCCTTCGAATACGACCATGTGCTGGACGAGGAGTTGGCGCCCTTCCGCAAGGCCGCACCCGCCGGCCCGCTGCTCAAGGCGCTGCTGGCGGAAATCCCGCGCGATGAGATCCGCACCGTGGATTTCCTGGTGGACATCAACCAGCGCGTCCACAACCGCATCGCCTATATCGTGCGCATGGAACCCGGCGTCTGGTCGCCCGAGGAAACGCTTGGCCATGCCAAGGGTTCCTGCCGCGACAGCGCCTGGGTGCTGGTGCAGCTCATGCGGCATCTGGGTTTGGCCGCGCGTTTCGTCTCCGGCTACCTGATCCAGCTCGTCGCCGACCAGAAGCCGGTGACCGGCCCCGAAGGCCCGACCTCCGACTTCACGGACCTGCATGCCTGGGCGGAAGTCTACCTGCCCGGCGCGGGCTGGGTGGGCCTCGACGCCACCTCCGGCCTGCTCACCGGTGAGGGTCATATTCCGCTCGCGGCCACGCCCGAGCCGCAATCCGCCGCCCCCATCTCCGGCCTGGTCGAGAAGGCGGAGGTGGAATTCGGCTTCGAGATGCAGGTCACCCGCATCCTCGAGACCCCGCGCGTCACCAAGCCCTATACCCCCGGCCAATGGCGCGCGATCGAGGCACTCGGCCGGCAGGTGGATAGCAGCCTCGCTGCCTCCGATGTGCGGCTGACCATGGGCGGCGAGCCCACCTTTGTCGCCGATACCGACCGCGACGCGCCGGAATGGAACACCGCCGCGATGGGCCCGACCAAGCGCGCCTATGCCGGCCGGCTGATCCGCCGTCTGGCACCGCTGTGGTCCCCGGGGGCCGTCCTGCAATACGCCATGGGCAAGCAATATCCCGGCGAGCCGCTGCCCCGCTTCGCGCTGTACTGCCATTGGCGCGAGGACGGCGTGCCGGTCTGGAACGACCCCTCGCTGCTCGCCAGCGATGATGACCGCGACACCGCAACCCCGGCCGATGCCGCGGCCTTCGCAGCCTCGCTTGCTGAACGCCTGCAGGTGGACCCGGCCATGGTTCGCCCCGGCCATGAGGACATCCACTACTACCTGTGGAAGGAACACCGCCTGCCGGCCAATGTCGTGGTCGAGGACAGCAAGCTGCGGGACCCGCTGGAACGCGCGCGCCTGACGCGGCTGTTCCGCGGCGGGCTGGCCACGCCCACCGGCAGCGTGCTGCCCATCCGCCGCGTGGTCCAGGATGGCGAGCGCCGCTGGCAGACCGGCCGCTGGTTCTTCCGCGATGATGTGATGTTCCTGCTGCCCGGCGACAGCCCGATGGGTTTGCGCCTGCCGCTCGCGTCACTGCCCTGGATGGACCCCGAGCTTCTGGCCCAGGAATCGGACCACGAGCCCGACCCCTTCATCCCGCAGACAACCCTGCCCAGCGACAGCGAACTCGCCGGCCTGCGCTCCGCCACCAAGCCGGACGCCGAGAACATCGCCGCCCGCCGCCAGCTCGCGCTGCGCCGCGCGCTGGCCGACATCCAGGGCCGCGACATCCAGGGCTTCCGCCCGCAGCCCGAGGCCGACACCAACCCCGACCCCGCGCTGGTCCGCACCGCGCTCTGCGTCGAGCCGCGCGGGGGCATGATCCATGTCTTCATGCCGCCGCTGTTTGCCGCCGAGGACTGGCTGGACCTGATCGCCGCGATCGAAGGCACCGCCGCCGAACAGGGCCGCAAGGTGTTCCTGGAAGGCTATCTGCCGCCCGAAGACCCGCGCATCCCGCATTTCTCCGTCACCCCCGACCCGGGCGTGATCGAGGTGAATATCCACCCCGCCCATAACTGGTCCGACATCACCACCCGCACCACGCAACTCTACGAGGAAGCCCGCCAGGTCGGGCTGACGGCCGAGAAATTCATGCTCGACGGCCGCCATGTCGGCACCGGCGGCGGCAACCATGTGGTCATGGGCGGCACCACGCCGGCCGACAGCCCCTTCCTGCGCCGGCCGGACCTGCTGAAATCCCTGCTCGCCTTCGGGCAGAACCACCCATCCCTGTCCTACCTGTTCTCAGGGCTTTTCATCGGCCCGACCAGCCAGCACCCGCGCATCGATGAGGCCCGCCAGGACAGCCTGAAGGAACTCGACATCGCCTTCGCGCAATCCGAGCGCAACGCGCCGACCCCGCCCTGGCTGGTGGACCGCATCTTCCGCAACCTGCTCGCGGACATGACCGGCAACACCCACCGCACCGAATTCTGCATCGACAAGCTCTACAACCCCGATGGCGGTGGCGGCCGCCGGGGCCTCGTCGAATTCCGCGCCTTCGAAATGCCGCCGCATGCCGAAATGTCAGCGGCCCAGATGCTGCTGATGCGCGCCATGGCGGCGAGCTTCTGGGAACATCCCTACCGCCGCCGCCTGATCCGCTGGGGCACCCGCCTGCATGACCAGTTCATGCTGCCGCATTTCTGCATGGCCGATTTCCACGACGCGCTGGACGACCTGGCGCAATTCGGCTTCCGCCTGGACCCGGCCTGGTTCGCCCCCCACGGCGAATTCCGCTTCCCGCTGATCGGCGAGACCACCGTCTCGGGCACGCATCTCGAACTGCGTCACGCCCTCGAACCCTGGCATGTGCTGGGCGAGGAACAGGCCGCCGGCGGCACCGCACGCTACGTCGACAGCAGCACCGAACGCGTGCAGGTGAAGCTGCGCAACCACACGCCCGACCGCTTCGACCTGCTGTGCAACGGCTTCACCGTGCCGCTGACAGCCACCGAAACCGCGGGCGAATTCATCGCCGGCATCCGCTTCAAGGCCTGGTCGCCCTATTCGGCCCTGCACCCGACCATCAAGGCGCAGACCCCGCTCGTGCTCGACCTCTACGACAACTGGACCGGCCGCAGCCTGGGCGGCATGACGCACCACGTCTCCCACCCCGGTGGCCGCAGCTACGACACCTTCCCGGTCAACGCCAACGAAGCCGAAGCCCGCCGCCGGTCGCGCTTCTTCGCCATCGGCCACACCCCAGGCCAGTTCAGCCCGCATCAGGGGCGCATGCACCCCGAACACCCGATCACCTTCGACCTCCGCGCGCATGGGTAGGCGGGCGGTGTGGCAGGTGGTCCTGGGGGAGGGCGCTGCCCTCCCCCAGACCCCCACCCGCCAAGGGCCGAAAGGCCCCTGGACCCCGGGTTTTGCCGGTTTGGGGAGGGGGCAGGGGACGCTTTTGGAAAAGGTCGCTCGGGTGATGCCCCCTCCCCAAACCGGCAAGGCGCGCATGAGGAACAAGTGGGCTTTTGGCACCGGGGCGAGGGGGGCTGGGAAACGGCCATGGCCTTCTGCCAGGATCAGCCTCCACGCAACCCAGCCAGGCGCCATGCATGCTCGATGAGATGGTCGATGGTGGGCGGCAGATCAGGCCGCATTGGCGGAGCCTGATCGGCGCGATCGGGGGCTTGGGGAAGCCGCAACTTGAGGAACGTGCGCAACGGCTGGAACTGGCCGCCGAGGAAGACGGCGCGGCCTCCATGCTGCCCGGCGGCCGTGACGCCGCCTCCTGGCGCTGCGACCCCGTGCCGCTGCCCATCACCGCCCAGGAATTCGCGGCCCTGGAAGCCGGCCTTGCCCAGCGCGCGCGCCTGATGGAGGCGCTGCTGGCCGACCTTTACGGCCCGCAGGATGTGCTGCGCGAGGGGCTGGTCCCGCCGGTCCTGGTGCATGGCAACCCGACCTTCCTGCGCCCGCTTCGCCACGGCCTGAACCCGCCGCGCCGCCCGCTGCTGCACCTCTATTCCGCCGAACTGATCCGCTGTGCCGACGGCATCTGGCGCGTGGCCACCGATCGCACGGGGCTGGTCTCGGGCCTCGGCGTTGCGCAGGAAAACCGCCGCCTGATGGGCCAGGCCATGCCCGAGGCGTTCCGCGCGGTGAAGCCGCGCAGCCTCTCGACCTTTACCGATCTCTGGCAGGATGCCTTGCAGCGCCTGGGGCCAGGCGGCGGGGTGCCAGCCATCGCCTTGCTGACGCCCGGCCATTCCAGCCCGCATTGGTTCGAGCATGTCGTGCTCTCGCGCGAGATCAACGCCGCCCTGGTCGAACCCGGGGACCTCACGGTGCGCGGCGGCGCTCTCTTCCTCAAGACGCTCTCGGGGTTGCAGCCGGTCGATGTGCTGGTCTCGCGCGTCGAGCCCGATGCGCTGGACCCGCTGGAATTCCCTGGCGCTGATGCCGCCGCCGGCGTGCCCGGGCTGCTCGATGCCGCCCGCCATGCGCGGTTGACCGTGGTCAATGCGCCGGGGGCGGCGCTGGTCGAAAGCCCGGGCTTCATGGCCTTCACCCCCGCCTTGTGCCGCTATCTGCTGGGCGAGGAACCGCTGCTGGAGGAACTGCCCACGCGCTGCATGCCAGCGGGCAGCGGCCCGCCCGAAGGCCCCGGCCCCTGGCTGCTGCGCCCGGCGATGGATGGTGTGGCCGGGGGCGTGCTGCGCAGCCGCGCCGACTGGCAGCCTTTGTCCGAGCAAGCCGGCGGCTGGGCCGTGACCGACTGGCAGGAGCCTTCCGCCGCGCCTTGTTTTTCCGGCAAGGGGCTCTCGCCCATGCCGATCGCGCTGCGGATGTTCGCGTTGCATTTCGAAGGCGGCTGGCATGCCATGCCCGGCGGCATGGCGCGCGTGCTGGAGCCTGGCGCGCAATATGCAGGCAGGCTTTCGGGCGGCGGCTGGTCGAAGGATGTCTGGGTGCTGGCCGAGGATGAGGCGCCCATCCTGGGTCCCGGCCCGCAAAGCCTGCCGGCGCTGCCGATCCGCCGCAATGCCGGCGCACTGCCCTCACGCGTGGCCGACAACCTGTTCTGGCTCGGCCGCTATGTGGAGCGGCTGGACCGTTCCTCGCGCCTGGTGCGCGCCACCCTCTCCCGCCTGCGCCGCGGCCGGCCGATGCCGCGCGAAATGGCCGAATTGAACGCGCTGGCCCGATGCCTGCTGGAAGCGGGGCTGATCGAGGCCGAGGCCATGCCCTCGGGTGCTGCCACCACCGGCCTGTCGGCGTCGATCGGGCGTGCGGCGCGGCCCGACGGCGCGGTGGGCCAGTTGCAGGCGCGCATCGCCGGCATGACCGGCCTGGTGCGTGACCGCCTGACCGGCGACATGCACGCCACCTTCACGCAATCCCTGCGCGCCGCCCGCGCCGCGGCCGAGACCACGGGGCCGGGCCTTGAGGATCTCTCCCGTGCCATGGTCGCCAATCTGCGCTTCGCCAGCGCCGTGGCGGGCGTGGCCAGCGAGAACATGGTGCGCGGCGGCGCCTGGCTGTTCCTCGAACTCGGCCGCCGGCTGGAACGCGCCCAGGCGGTGCTGGCCGAGATCGGCCTGGTGCTCGATGTGCCGCCGGCGCGGGTGGAGGCCAGCCTGCGCCTCATCCTGGAGCTCTGCGACAGCGTCATCACCTATCGCAGCCGCTATCTCTCGGTGTTGCAGCCCGCGCCGGTGCTGGACCTGGTGCTGGCCGACCCCTCCAACCCGCGGGGCCTGGCCTTTCAGCTGGCCGCCATGCAATCGGCATTGGCCGAGGTCGCGGGCGTGCCGGCCGATGCCCTGGCCGATGAAGCAGCCAGTTTGCGCCAAGGCGCGGAGGCGCTGATCCATGACGTGCTGGCCGCGCGCGACCAGTCCTTGGCCGCCACCGCCTTGCCTTCGCGCCTATCCGCGATGGCCGATGCGCTGGGTGCCCTGTCCGATGCCATCACCCGCCGCTATTTCGCGCTGCTGCCCGCCCAGCGCGTGCTGACGCTGGACAGCGAGGAAGCCGCCGAGGTGACGCGCGCATGATGTACTGGGTGCGCCATGTCACCGCCTATGCCTATGAGCAGCCGGTCGATCTGGCTGCGCATGTGCTGCACCTGAAGCCGCGGGCGCTGGCCGGGCAGCGGGTGGTCCGCGCTTCCATCCGCTGCCTGCCGGCCCCCGATCACGTCACCGAGACGCATGACCATTTCGGCAATGCTGCCACGCGCATCTATCTGGCCCGCCCGCATACCCAGTTCGAGGTCACGGCCGAGGCGTTGGTGGCGGTGGATTACGCGCCGCCCCCCGAAGCCGCCTGGACCCTGCCATGGGAACAGGTGGCCGCCCTGGCCGCGGCGGGCGGGGCGCATGCGCAAGCCTCGGAATTTGCCTTCGGCAGCACCCAGGCGCCGGCGCTGGCGGCGGCGGGCGAGTATATGCGCCCCTCCTTCACGCCTGGCCGCCCCATCCTGGCGGCATTGCTCGACCTGTTGGGCCGCATGGCGCGTGATTTCACCTTCCAGGCTGGCGTGACCGGCGTGTCGACGCCGGTGGCCGAGGTGCTGCGGCTGCGGCGCGGCGTCTGCCAGGATTTCACGCATCTGATGCTGGCGGGCATGCGCGCATTCGGCCTGCCTGGCCGCTATGTCTCGGGCTATATCCGCACCCGCCCGCCGCCGGGGCAGCAGCGCAGGCGCGGGGCGGACCAGTCGCATGCCTGGGTGGGTGCCTGGCTGGGCCCGGAGCATGGCTGGGTGGACCTGGACCCCACCAACAACATCATCGTCAAGGATGAGCATGTGACGGTGGCCTGGGGGCGGGATTTTTCCGACGTCTCGCCCCTGCGCGGCGTGATCCTGGGCGGCGGCGCGCATCGGCTGCAAGTCAGCGTGGATCTGGAGCCGGAACAAACCGGCTGAGCCTCACGGCCCGACCCGCACCACCGCCGTATCGCCCAGCATCAACACGAAGCCCGGTGCGGGAAAGATGGCGCTTGGCGTCTCCCCCAGCACCCGCCCATTGGCGCAGAGGCTGGTGCAGTAATCCGTCTCCAGCCGCCGGCCGAAATAGCGCCAGGTCAGCGCCTCGGCCTGCAGCAGCGGCCAGGCGAAGATCTCCTCCCGCGCCGAGAGGCCCAGGAAGCGCGTGGGCAGGCCCACCATCACCAGCACGCGCGGGGGCGTGTCGCGCGTGGCCTCGGCGGTGGCTTGTAGGATGGCGCCGATGGTGCGGCGGTTCGCGTCCTCCTCCGCGCTGAAGTGCGCCAGGCGCTGGCCCGCCGGCGGCAGCGCCAGGATGACCAGCGCAGCCAAGGCGACCATCGCCGCGCGGGCGGCGCGTGTGGCCAGCGCGAAGCCCAGCAGCCCCACCAGCGCCAGCCACAGCAGCATGGTGCCGCGCAGTTCCGGCAGCGTCATGCCGGTGGCAGACGGCATGGCCAGCGTGACGCCCGCGATGCCCGCCAGCATCAGCAGATGCACCGGCCTGCGCCACAGCGCAGCGACGCCCAGCGCCAATGCGGCCATGGTCAGCGGCGCGAAGGCAGGCCCCATGGCCTGCGCCATATCCGCGCCCGCGATGCCGGCCGCGCGCCAGGCGGCGGTGAAGCCGCGCGCGCCGGCGAGCACGGCATAGCGCCAGGGGTCCTCGTTCAGCCCGATCTGCCCCAGCAACCACCAGTTCAAGCCGAGCCCCGCCAGCGTGCCCAGCGCCAGCCCGGCAGCCCCCCCGAACAAGGCGGCCCAAGGCGCGCGCCCGCGCCCCAGCGCCACCAGCAACGCGAAGCTCACCAGCACCATAGCGAGCAACTGGTGCAGCAGCACCATCGCCCCCGCCCCCGCCAGCACCGGCCAGGCCCGCCCAGGCCAGCGGCGCAGCAATGTGACGCCGAGCGCCAGCACCACCATGGCCGGCAGCGTCGTCATCGGCCACATCAGGAAGGAGATGGCGCCGGGGCTGGCCGCCAGCGCAGCCGCCAGCAGCAGCATGCGCCAGCCGCGCGCCATCGCGTCCGCCACCAGGGCGCAGCAGACGCACCACAGCACCCAGCACAGCGTGAAAGTCAGCCAGGGCGGCCACAGGCCGATCCGGGTATTCCACCAATAGACCAGCCAGCGTGCCTCGCGTTCCAGGTTGGACTGGTAGTTGTCCGGGCCGCCGAACCATTGCAGGTCATCGCCATACAGCCCGGGGTCCATCGCCGCCGGCCATGACAGCGCGACGAGCGCGAGGAAGGGCAGGGCGGCTGCGAGAATGGTCCAGGCGGGGCGGGGCACGGCGCCTGCCTACCACGGCGCGATGTTCCGGTGCAGGCTTGGGAGAGATTGGGAGGATGATTCACCGCATCGGCGTTCCGCCTGTGCGGATCATGCTCCGGAGGAGATGCCCGATGCTGATCGTCCATGGCCGCGCCAACAGCGCCAATGTGATGAAGGTCCTGTGGTGCCTGGAGGAACTGGGCACCCCCTATGAACGCCGCGATGCCGGCATGGAACATGGCGTGGTGGACAGCCCCGAATACCGCGCGATGAACCCCAATGGCCGCATCCCCACCATCGAAGAGGATGGTGCGGTGATCTGGGAGAGCAATTCCTGCATGCGTTATGTCTGCCTGCGCGCGGGCGGTGATGCGGGTGGGCTGTACCCCGCGGCACCCGCCAAGCGCGCCGGCGTGGATCGCTGGATGGACTGGCAGCTCTCCACCCTCTCGCCCGCCGAGCGCAACCTGTTCTGGCAGATGGTACGCACGCCGGATGCGAAGCGCGACATGGGCCTGGTGCAGGCGGCGGTGAAGGCCAGCGCCGAGTGCTGGGCCATCCTGGACCGGCTGTTCGGTGATGGCCGCGCCTTCCTGGAAGGTGATTTCACCATCGCCGATATCGCGCTGGGCTGCTTCGCGCGGCGCTGGTTCGGCGCGGAAGTCCAGGTGCCCGGCATGCCGCATTTCCCGGCGCTCGCCGCCTGGTACGCACGGCTTGGTGAGCGGCCGGGCTTTGCGAAATTCGTGGCGCCGAAGCTGTTCTGACGGCAGCATCGGGCCATGCATTACCTCTCGACACTGCCCGCCTTCCTGACCTGGTTCCCGATCGCGGCATGCCTGCTGCTGGTCTTCGGCTGGGCCTATCACCGCATCACGCCCTGGCATGAGCTGAACCTGATCCGCGAGGGCAATCTGGCCGCCGCCTGCGGCTATTGCGGTGCGCTGCTGGGCTATGCGCTGGTCCTGGCCAGCGTGATGGCAAGCGCCACCAGCCGCGCGGATTTGTTGGTCTGGGCCGTCATCGGCTTCGCGGTGCAATTGGGCGCGCTCGGCGCTGCGCGGCTGGTGCTTGGGCCCGGGCTGCGCGGGCGGATCGAGGCGGGGGAACTGGCCTCGGGCCTGCTGGTCGGCGTGATCGCCCTGGCCGCTGGCATCATCAACGCCGCCACCATGCTGCATTGAAGGGGGCCGCATGCGCCGTTCCGCCAGTGTGCAACTGACCATCCTTTCGGCGGCTTCGCTGGCGCTGGTGGCGTGCAGCAAGGCGCCGCCGGAAGGTGAAACCGTGTTCAGCACCACCGAGGCCTGCATGGAGGCCTTCGGCAGCAATGGCCAATCCGCCTGCTCCACCGCCTTCACGGAGGCGCGCACCGCGCATCTGGCCACCGCCCCACGCTTCGCCGACGCCGCCCGCTGCGAGGCCGAGACCGGCGGCCGTTGCGAGGAAGTGGGCAAGCCCGGCCTCGTCAGCTACGCGATTCCGGTGATGGCCGGCGTGCTGCTGGGCCGCGCGCTGGCCGATGGCTCGCGCCCGGTGCTGCCGGTCTATGGCGCGCGCGCGCCCAACTGCCCGCCGAGTGCCCAGCCCGCATCCACGGGCCAAGCCACGCCCGGCGCCCCGCCTGCTGCCGAATGCCCGCCGCCCGGGCGCAGTGGCAGCAGCACCAGTTCCAGCGGCTCGCGCACGCATTACTGGTTCGGCGGCCAGCATATGGGCAGCAGCGATGCCGCGGGGTCGGCGCGCGCGCTGTCGCCCTCGGCCACCGGCACCAGCGCGCTGAGCGGCCCGGCCTCGCCCAGCGTCGCGCGCGGCGGGCTGGGCGCGGCGGGGCGCGGCTTTGCCTCTGCCTCCTCCTGATGGAACGGCACGAAACCGCCCCGCGCGCCGATTGGCAGGCCCGCATCGAACGGGTGGGTCTGGCCTATCATTCCGATGGCGCGCCGCCCACGACCGGCGGCGGGCTGTGGTGGCATGAGGGTGCCTTCTGGCAATTCACCGAGGCCGAGATCGACACGCTGGACGATGCCACGGCCGAACTCCATGCCCGCTGCCTGGACGCCGTGGACCATGTGGTCAACCGCGCGCCCGATCTGCTGCGCGACCGTTTCGCGCTGCCCGAGTGGTTCGCCAACTGCGTGCAGGCGAGTTGGCGCCGTGGCGACCCCGCGCTGATGGGCCGCATGGACCTGTCTTTCGATGATGCGACCGGTCGCGTCTCTCTGCTCGAATACAATGCCGACACGCCGACGCTCGCGATCGAGACGGCGGTTGCGCAATGGTTCTGGTTGCAGGATGTCGCCCCCGAGGCCGACCAGTTCAATTCCCTGCACGAGAAGCTGCTGGCGCGTTTCGGCTGGCTGAAGGGCTTCATGGGCGAGGCGGGGATGCATTTCGCAGCCTATGCCGACCAGCCCGAGGAATGGCTGCATTCCACCTATTTCCGCGATCTGGCCGAACAGGCGGGGCTGCCCACGCGGCAGCTGGACCTTGCGGCCATCGGCTGGGATGGCGCGCGCTTCGTGGACGAGGAGGGCGGCCATATCCGCTTCCTGCACAAGCTCTACCCCTGGGAATGGGCGCGCGATGACGGCTTCGGGCGCGCCTTGGCCGGGGATGTCGCGGGCGTGCTGGAACCGCCCTGGAAGGCGCTGCTGTCGGACAAGGCCATACTGCCGACGCTGCATGAGCTCTTCCCCGAACACCCGCATATCCTGCCCGCCCGCATGGGCCGCGCCGATGGCGCCCTGGACCGCGTGGAAAAGCCCTGTCTAGGCCGTGAGGGGGCGAATATCCGCCTGCTGTCCGGTGGCCAATTGCTGGAGGAGACGCCCGGCGATTACGGCGCCGCGGGCGCGCGTTTCATCAGCCAGGCGCTGGCGCCGCTGCCCGCGCGCGATGGCTGGAATGCGGTGATCGGCTCCTGGGTGGTGGGCGGCGAGACCGCTGGCATCATCCTGCGCGAGGGGCGCGAGCGCATCATGCGCGATGCCTCACGCGTGGTGCCGCATCTGTTCAGGTGAGCACCGCCGCACAAGCCTCGGCCATCAGCGCGACGCGCGCGCAATCCAGGTTCGAAAGCCGGTCCGCACGGTCATGGAAATGCGGGTTGGTGCCGATCATCGACAGGAAGGGCAGGCCGGCATGGGCCAGCTCATGCGCCTCACCATTCACCGGGCCGGGCGGGTTGGCGGTGATGGCCTCGGCCGGATAGCCCGCGGCGGCGAGCGCTGCCGCCAGCTTTTCCGCCAGCGCCGGATCATGGCTGCGCACAGCAAGCCGCGGATCCGCCGCGCAACCCAGATTGGCCCCCAGATGCAGCGTGAGCTTCACCTTGGGCAGGCCGCGCGCCATGGCCTGCTTCAGGCCCAGATGGCCCAGTTCATGCCCGCCAGTGGCCAGGAAATGGCCCGCCGCGCGCCTGTGCAGCAGGTCGAGCCAGATGCCGATGCCGCCGCCACGCTCGGCCGTGCAGGTGAACCAGGAGGTGCGCGGCGTCAGCACCAGCACATCCGGCGCATCGGGGATGCTGGCCTCGACATTGGCGCTCTCGGCCGCCTCGCGCGTGTAGTCGGATAGCAGCCGGGCATGGCGCGCGGATTCCAGCCGGGGTGCGGCGTCGCCTGCCACCTGCAGCACCGGCGGGCCGAAACTCTCGGGGAAGCCTGGCGCGTTCAGCGGCGCGATGCCGGCCTCACCGGTGGCCAGAATGATCGCGGCATGCAGGCAGGTCGAACGCCGCTGCGCGATGGATTGGCCGGGCAGCGATGCACCGCCCGGATGCACCTTTTCCCAGCCGATCGTGCAATCCGTGCCGAAGGCGCCCAGCGCGCCGGAGACCGGGCCTGACAGTGGCGGTGAATCGAATAGCGGCTCGGCGGCGATGCGCGCGCCATCCAGCTCCACCCAGCACTGGCGTGCCACGATGCGCTGCAAGGCCCATATGTGCAGCCTGGCTTCGGCGCCCGCGGCATCGCGCAGCCAAGCCGCGGCGCGCGCATCATCGGCGGAGCCACAGCGCGGTTCGCCGAGCGCATCGTACTGGGCCATCCATTCAGCGATCATTCGGCACGTGCTCCTGACAGGCGCAGCAATTCCCGCTGGCGGGGCACTTCCGCGCGCCAGTGTTCCAGCAACGCGGCAGGCGAGGCGAAGCGCACGATCTCACCGCCATCGGCGGTCAGGCGGGCGCGGAAGGCTTCGTCATTCAAGGCGCGTTCGGTCGCCTCATGCAGGCGCTGGACGATCGGCGCCGGTGTGCCAGCCGGGCCCATCAGCGCGACCCAGGCGGTGATGGGCAACATACCCGGCACGATCTCCGCGAGATAGGGCACGCCCGGCAGCAAGGGCGAACGCGCACCACCCGACAGCACCAAGGGCCGAAAATTTCCAGCCCGCACCTGGGGCAGGGTGATGTTCACGATCGCGAAGGCGAAATCCACCTCGCCACGTTCGACGGCGAGTGCGGCCTCATTGGCGCCGCGATAGGGCACGTGCTGCGCTTCGATCCCCAGGCGCGCCACCAACGCCGCACCGGCCAGATGCGCGGGGGTGCCCACACCGCCCGAGCCATAGCTCAACCCGCCACGGCGGGCGCGCGCGGCCGCCACCAGGTCATCGAGGCTGCGGATGGGGCTGGCCGCCGGCACCACCAGCAAGGCCGGATTGGCCACGAAACTCGCGATCGGCAGCAGGTCGGTCAGCGGGTCATAGCCGGGGTCGCGGGACATCATGGCGGCCACCGCGCCGCCACTGCCGCCAAACAGCAGCGTGTAGCCATCCGGGGCGGCGCGCGCGACAGCCTGGTTGGCCAGCAGCCCGCCGGCACCGACGCGATTCTCGACCACCATGGCCATGCCCAGCTCCTCGCCCAGGCGTGCGGCGATCAGCCGCGCCACCTGGTCGGTGGAACTGCCGGGCGCGAAAGGCACCAGCAGCCGCGGCTGGCGCTCGGGCCAGCGGGGCTGCGCAAAGGCGGGCGCAGCCAGCACGGCTGCGAGAAACTGGCGCTTGAACATCGGCTCTCTCCCTGGAAGCGAGCCTGGACCCGGCGCGGCGCCCGCGTCCAGCCTTGACCATGCGCGGGCCTGCCGCCACACCGCGCGCATTGTCTCGAGGAACACGGCATGTCGGACGACAAGCAGGCGCAGATGGAGATCCTCTCCGGCGCACTGCGCTATCTGAAGCGCTATGACGACCAGATCGTGGTGGTGAAATACGGCGGCCACGCCATGGGCGAGGAAGAAAACGCACTCGCCTTCGGGCGCGACATCGCGCTGCTGGAACAGGTCGGCATCAACCCCGTGGTGGTGCATGGCGGCGGGCCGCAGATCAACTCCATGCTCAAGCGGCTGAACGTGCAATCCACCTTCGTGCAAGGCCTGCGCGTGACCGATGCGCAGATGGTCGAAGTGGTGGAAATGGTCCTCGCCGGCACCGTCAACAAACAGGTCTCCTCGGCCATCACGCGCGCCGGTGCGCTCGCCGTCGGCATCTCGGGCAAGGATGGCAACCTGATCCGCGCGCGGCGCGTCACCCGCACGGTGAAAGACCCCGGCTCGAACATCGAACAGGTGCTCGATCTGGGCCTGGTGGGCGAACCCGAAGCGGTGGACACCCGCGTGCTGCAACTGCTGATCGGCGCTGAAATCGTGCCGGTCATCGCACCGGTGGGCGTGGGCGCGGATGGCGTCACCTACAACATCAACGCCGATACGGTCGCTGGCGCCATCGCCGGCGCACTCAACGCCGAACGCATGCTGCTGCTGACCGACGTGCCCGGCGTGAAAGACGCCACAGGCACCTTCGTGCCGGAAATGACCGTGGCCGAAGTGAAGGCCGGCATCGCCGAAGGCTGGATCGCCGGCGGCATGATCCCGAAAGTGGAAACCTGCATCTACGCCATCGAAAAAGGCGTCAAAGGCGCCGTCATCCTCGACGGCCGCACACCACACGCCGTGCTGCGCGAACTCTTCACCGACGGCGGCGCGGGGACACTGATCAGGGCGTGATGCGGTTGGGGGTGCGAGGGGTGGCCTGGTGGCCTTGGAGAGGGGCTTTGCCCCCCTCCAAACCTCCCCCCACCAAAGGCCGAAAGGCCCTTGGAACCCATGAGTCTTGGCAGTGTTTGGGGAGGGGGCATCAAGGCCAGAACCGTCGGGGAGGGCGCTCGCTGCCCCCTCCCCAAACACTGCCATAGCCCACACCGGGTCCAGGGGTCGTTGACCCCTGGTGGGTGGGGGTCTGGGGGAGGGCAAAGCCCTTCCCCGGGA
>JAIXVH010000016.1 GCA_027483125.1 Acetobacteraceae bacterium
ATCAGCGGTCGCGAAAGTGCGCGCGCTGTGGGAAGCGGCCGGCAGCATGGTCGAGACCATGGACCCCGCGACGCATGACAAGGTCGTGGCCATGGTCTCCCACCTGCCGCATTTGATCGCCTTCACCATCTGCGGCACCGCCGACGACCTGGCGGAGGAAACGCGTGAGGCGGTGCTGAAATTCGCAGCCTCCGGCTTCAGGGATTTCACCCGCATCGCTGCCTCCGATGTCGCGATGTGGCGCGATGTGTTCCTCAACAACCGTGAGGCGCTGCTGGAAATGCTGGCCCGCTTCACCGAGGACAGCCACGCGCTGGCCCGCGCTGTTCGCTACGGCCAGGCTGATTTCATCGAGGACCGCATCCGCCGCGGCCGCAAGATCCGCCGCGGACTGATCGAGAGGAAACAGGCATGAGCCTTCCCCCGCTGCTTCTCATCGGCTGCGGCAAGATGGGCGGCGCCATGCTGGCCGGCTGGCTGGAACAGGGCCTCTCACCCGACAGCGTCGTGGTCGAACCACATGGCGCCGATGCCTTCGCTGACCGCGTGCGTATGGTGCGCAGCCTGGCCGAGATTCCCACGGGCTTCGCGCCTGCGGCCGTCATCCTGGCCGTGAAGCCGCAGGAAGCACCGAATGTGCTGCCAGCGCTGGCGCATTTCACCGCCACAGCACCCGTCTTCATCTCCATCATGGCCGGCCGCACGGTGGCGGGCATGCGCGCCATGCTGGGCGATGCCGCGCGCGTGGTCCGCGCCATGCCCAACACGCCGGCTGCCGTGCGCCAGGGCTTCACAGTCGCCTTCGCCGGCGCCGGCGTGGCACCCGAACAGCGCGCGCTGACCGACCGCCTGCTGGGCGCCATCGGCGAATGCGCCTGGGTCGAGGAGGAAGGGCTGATCGACCCGGTCACCGCCGTCTCGGGTGGTGGCCCGGCCTATGTGTTCCTGCTGGCGGAGGTGATGGAAGCCGCCGCCATCGCACAGGGCCTGCCGCCCGACCTCGCGCGGCGCATGGCGCGCGCGACGGTGGCAGGCTCCGGCGCGCTGCTCGGCGCCAGCGAGGAGGACGCGGCCACGCTGCGCCGCAACGTCACCAGCCCCAAGGGGACGACGGAACGCGCACTTGCGGTGCTGATGGAACCGCAGGCCTGGCCGGATACGATGCAGCGCGCGATCGCGGCGGCCACGGCAAGGTCACGCGAATTGGCGGGCTAGACCGGTTTCACAGCAATCATATGCTGTTCAACCGGTCTGGCTCTTTGCTTTGCCGCATTTTCCGAGTCGCTACGCGTATCCGCTTCGCCTGAAAATGCTCTAAGCGGCCTCGCAGGGCGGCACGCTGCCCGGGCGAGGGTCGATCGGCAGCAAACGGTCCAGGCCGAACAGCGTCTCGAACACCGCCGCCGCGGCCAGCGCGCGATCATCGCGGCGCGGCGGCGCGCTCACCTGCAGCCCCACCGGGCGGCCATACTGGTCGAAGCCGCAGGGCAGCGCGACCGATGGGCAGGCGGCCATGGTCATCGCCGCGTTCAGCATCGACCCGCCCATGTAGTTCGCAAGCTTCTGGCCAGCGATGCTCTCCGGCGCGCGCAGCATCACATCGAAGGCTGGCGTCGGCGCGCTGGGCGTGACGAACACATCGCAGCGCGCAAACACGGCCACCATCCGGCGGTGAAAGGCGGCGCGTTCGCGCTCGGCCCAGGCCAGCTGGCTGGGTGTCGCGGCAAGTCCGCGTTCGGTGTTCCAGATGATGTCGGGCTTGAGATGCTCGCGCTGCTCGCGCAGCTGGATCTCACGATCCACCACGAAATGCTGGCTGCGCAGCACCAGCATGGCCTCGGGCAGCGTGCCGAGATCGGGGGAGATTTCCTCCACCTCGCAGCCGAGTTCCGCCAGGCGGCGGATCGCGGCCTCGCAGATGGCGCGCGTCTCGCGGTCCACCGGCAGGGCGCCATTATAGTCCAGCGTGAAGCCCACGCGCGCGGGCGGCCGCGCCTGCGCCACCGCTTCGGCATAGGGCGTGGCGGGCGCGTCATAGGTCAGCGGGTCCAGCGCGCACCAGCCGGCCATCGCATCCAGGAACAGCGCCAGGTCGGGGATGTTGCGCGCCATCGGCCCCTGCACCGACAGCGGCGAATGCAGGTTGTTGGGCGCGCCGCGCGTGACGCGCCCGACCGAAGGCCGCAGCCCCACCACGGAACAATAGGTGCCCGGCCGGCGCAGGCTGCCGGCATGGTCGGTGCCCTGCGCCAGCCAGGCCTCGCCGGTGGCGACCGACACCGCGCCACCGCCGGTGCTGCCGCCGCAGGTCAGCGATGTGTTCCAGGGGTTGCGGGTGCGGCCGAACACCTCGTTGAAGGTGGAACCGCCGGCGCCGAATTCCGGCGTGTTGGATTTGCCGATGACGATGCCGCCATGCGCCTCGATCCGCTGCACCACGGGGTGGGAGGCGGCAGGCACATGGTCGCGGAACATGGGCGAGCCATAGGTGGTGCGCACCCCCGCCACATCCGTCAGGTCCTTGATCGACACTGGCAGCCCGCCGAGCCAGCCGGGAGCACCTTCCATCTCCCGCCCCTCGCCGCGCATCAGCCGCTGCGCATGCTCCCGCGCGCGATCCAGGCAGAGGGTGGGCAGCGCGTTCACCGCGGGCTCCACCTCCGCGATGCGGGCGGCCGCGGCATCGACCAGTTCCAGCGGCGAGACCTCCCGCCGCGCCAGCGCGCGCGCGGCTTCGGTGGCGGTCAGGCGGATCAGGTCATGCATGCGCGCAGTCTGGCCCCCACCGCAGCAGCGGCCAAGCCCGCGTCGCGGCAGCGACCAAGCCCCCACCGCGGCAGCGACCAAGCTCGCGAATCGGATACCGGTGGCGGCCCGGCTGCGATACCATGCGGCGGCCATGATCCTGTCCTGACGCCAGCCGCCTTGCGCATCCACGCCATCCCGCCCGGCATCGCCTTCCTGCCCGCGCTCGCGCAGGGCATCCGCGAACGCCTGCCCGCGCCCGACGCGCTGGCGCGCGCCACCATCCTGCTGCCCACGCGGCGTTCAGCGCGTGCCCTGCGCGCCGCCTTCATGCCGGCCGAGGAAGGGGCCGCGCTGCTGCCGCGCATGCGCGCACTCGC
>JAIXVH010000163.1 GCA_027483125.1 Acetobacteraceae bacterium
AGCTGCCCATGGAGATCACCCAGCGCGGCTCGCTCATCTGGCCGTAGACCTTGCGCAAGGCGGTGGCCATCTTGTTGGTCAGCGTGCCGGCCACGATCATCACATCCGACTGCCGCGGGCTGCCGCGCGGGATGATGCCGAAGCGGTCGAGGTCATAGCGCGCCATATAGGCGTGGATCATCGGCACGGCACAGCAGGCCAGGCCGAAGGTCATCGGCCAGAGCGAGCCGGTGCGCGCCCAGTTCACCACCTTGTCCAGGTTGGCGACGACGAAGCCCTTGTCCTCGATCTCGCCGGTGATGCCCTTGATGACGGCATCCTGCGCGGGGCCGGCAGGCAGCGCCTGCTTGTTCCAAGCCAGATCGCTCATTCCCAATCCAGCGCCCCCTTCCGCCATTCATAGATGAAGCCGACCGTCAGCACGCCGAGGAACCCCATCATCGACCAGAAGCCCAGCCAGCCGATCTCCCCCAGGGTCACCGCCCAGGGGAAGAGGAAGGCCACTTCCAGGTCGAAGATGATGAACAGGATCGCGACCAGGTAGAAGCGCACATCGAAGCGCCGCCGCGTGTCGTCGAAGGGCTCGAAGCCGCATTCATAGGCCGAGAGCTTTTCCGGATTGGGCTTCTGCCGCGCCGCGATCAACGCGCCGCCCACCATGGCGCAGGCGATCAAGGCGGCAATCGCCATGAAAACCAGGATCGGGAAATACTCTCCGAGCAGGTTGGCGTTCATCGCCGCCGTTCCTTTGCTGACCTCAACCGTGCGGGCGTATACCGCACTGCAACGCGGTTGGACCATACCCCGGCGCGCTTGCAATCGCCAGTGATGTGGACGGGTTGTTTTGAGGTGACACTGGCGCGAGTGACGGGGCTCGAACCCGCGACCTCCGGCGTGACAGGCCGGCGCTCTAACCGACTGAGCTACACCCGCAATCCAGTGGCGCGCGTATGAAAGCCGCAGCGCATTCTGTCAATGGTGGGCGCTGACGGATTCGAACCGCCGGCATCCTCGGTGTAAACGAGGCGCTCTACCGCTGAGCTAAGCGCCCACGCCCCCGATATGCCCTGAAACGAGATAGGGCGCCATGATGCTCGACGGCGATCGTGGCGCCGCCGCTGGCCAAAGGCGCCTCCGGTTGGCAATCGGCCAGCGACACAAGGCCAGAATGGGGATGCTGCGCTTCATGCGCTTGCTCCTGCGGGTTGCAGGCGCAGCCTGTCAGGCCCCGCGGCGAGAGGCTGTGAACCGTATCACACTGCACAACAAAAAAGGCCGGCACCTTTCGGCACCGGCCTTCCCATTCCAGCCTTTCGGCTGGATCAGTTCACCGCATCCTTCAGGGCCTTGCCGGCCTTGAAGCGCACCGAGGTGCTGGCGGGAATCTTGATCTCTTCGCCCGTGCGCGGGTTACGGCCCTTGCCGGCCTTGCGCTTGCTGGTGCTGAAGGTGCCGAAGCCGACCAGGCGGACTTCCTGCTTCTTCTTCAGCGCCTTCTGCACGGCCTCGAAAATCGCGTCGACCACATCGCCGGCCTTGGCCTTCGAGAGCTCACCCGCTTCGGCCACGACGGCCACCAGATCCTGCTTGTTCATATGCCCCCCTTGGGAACCGCCGTGGCCGGCCGATTCCGGCCACGAAACTGGAGACGACACTAGGTTCGCGACTTCGCAGGCGTCAACCACGGCGGGCGATTTATCCCCGGAAAACCGCCATTCCTGGCCAGCACGAACAAAAAAGGGGCGTCTTTCGACGCCCCCTTCCGATTCGCAAAGCCAAGGGCGGATCAGTGCGGGCGAGTCGCCGCCGATTCGCCGCCAGGCAGCACGGGCGGCACTTCCTCGGGCTCCACCCACTCGATCGGCTCGGGCACGCGCACCAGAGCCTGGCTGATCACCTGGTCCACATGGCTGACCGCGATGATCTTCAGGCCCTTCTTCACATTATCCGGGATCTCGGCGAGGTCCTTTTCATTGTCCTTCGGGATGAAGACGGTCTTCAAACCGGCGCGCAGCGCCGCCAGCAGCTTTTCCTTCAACCCGCCGATCGGCAGCACGCGGCCGCGCAAGGTGATCTCACCCGTCATCGCCACATCGCGGCGAATCGGGATGCCGGTCAGCACCGAGACCAGCGACGTCGCCATCGCGATGCCCGCGGAAGGCCCATCCTTCGGCGTCGCACCCTCCGGCACGTGAATGTGGATGTCGCGCTTTTCGAACATGGTCGGCTTCAGGCCGAAGGTGGTCGAGCGGCTGCGCACATAGGACAGCGCGGCAGAGACGCTCTCCTTCATCACATCGCCCAGCTGCCCGGTCGGCTTGACGTTGCCCTTGCCGGGCACGACGACGCTTTCGATGGTCAGGATATCCCCGCCCACCTCGGTCCAGGCCAGGCCGGTGACGACGCCGACCATGTCTTCAGCTTCGGCTTCCCCGAAGCGGAACTTCGGCACACCGGCGTATTTGTTCAGGTTCTTCTTGGTGATCGAGACCTTCTTGGCCTTGCCGGTCACGATCTCCTTCACCGCCTTGCGGGCAAGCGTGCCGATCTCACGCTCCAGATTCCGCACGCCGGCCTCACGCGTATAGGTGCGCACCAACTCGCGCAGCGCGTCATCGGCCACCAGCCATTCGCCGGGCTTCAACCCGTTGGCTTCAGTGACCTTGGGCATCAGGTGGCGCTTGGCGATCTCGACCTTCTCATCCTCAGTGTAGCCGGGGATGCGGATGATCTCCATGCGGTCCAGCAGCGGCTGCGGCATGCGCAGCGAATTCGCCGTGGTCACGAACATCACATCCGAAAGGTCGTAATCCACCTCCAGGTAATGATCGGCGAAGGTGCTGTTCTGCTCCGGGTCCAGCACCTCCAGCAACGCGCTGGACGGGTCGCCGCGCCAATCGGCGCCCAGCTTGTCGATCTCATCGAGCAGGAAGAGCGGGTTGCTGGTCTTCGCCTTCTTCATGCCCTGGATGACCTTGCCGGGCATCGAGCCGATATAGGTCCGGCGGTGCCCACGCACCTCGGCCTCATCCCGCACACCGCCCAGCGACATGCGCACGAAATTGCGCCCCGTCGCCTTGGCGATCGACTTGCCCAAGGACGTCTTGCCGACGCCAGGCGGCCCCACCAGGCACAGGATCGGACCGCGGATCTTCTGGCTGCGCGACTGCACGGCCAGGTATTCCGTGATGCGCTCCTTCACCTTGTCCAGGCCGTAATGGTCGGCGTCCAGCACCTTCTCAGCCGCCGGCACGTCGTTCTTCACCTTGGACTTCTTCTTCCAGGGGATCGACAGCATCCAGTCCAGGTAGTTGCGCACCACGGTGGCTTCGGCCGACATGGGCGACATGGTCTTGAGCTTCTTCAGCTCGGCCATCGCCTTCTCATGCGCTTCCTTCGACAGCTTGGTGGCCTTGATCTTGGCCTCCAGCTCCGCGATTTCGTCGCGGCCATCCTCGCCCTCGCCGAGCTCCTTCTGGATCGCCTTGAGCTGCTCGTTCAGGTAGTATTCGCGCTGCGTCTTCTCCATCTGCCGCTTCACGCGGTTGCGGATGCGCTTCTCCACCTGCAGCACGCTCATCTCGCCTTCCATATGGGCGAAGACGCGCTCCAGCCGCTCCCCGGTGGAGCCGAGTTCGAGCAATTCCTGCTTCTCGCTGATCTTGATCGACAGGTGGCTCGCCACCGTATCCGCGAGCTTCGCCGCATCCTCGATCTGGTTGATCGAGACCAACACTTCCGGCGCGATCTTCTTGTTCAGCTTGATGTAGTTCTCGAACTGCGAGACCACAGTGCGCGCCAGCGCCTCCACCTCCTTGCTGGTGCCCGTGGGCTCCTCCAGCAACTCGGCCGTCGCTTCGAAATACTCAGGGTTGTCCTTGAAGGCGACAACCTTCGCGCGGCGGCTGCCCTCGACCAGCACCTTCACCGTGCCATCCGGCAGCTTCAGCAGCTGCAGCACCGTGGAGACGGTGCCCGTCTGGTACAAATCCGCCGAACCCGGATCATCCTGCTGCGCATTCTTCTGCGTCAGCAGCAGGATCTGCTTGTCATCGCGCATCACCGCTTCGAGCGCGCGCACGGATTTCTCGCGGCCGACAAACAGCGGCACGATCATGTGCGGGAAGACCACGATATCGCGCAGCGGCAGCACAGGAAGCAAATCGCCGCTCTTGAATTCCGTCATATGACCTCGCTCTGGACAGTCACCGCCTGCGCCACCCGCATTCGGCATGTCGCGGGCAGGATGGTTGAGTTCTGATGAATTGGTGCCCCGCGCGTCCCTTCACAAGGGCGCGCGCAACGGTCACGCAGAGGCCTGCTCGGCCTTGCGTTCGCCATAGATGAACAGCGGCTGGCCGCGGCCTTCGGCCACTTCGCCATTCACCACCACTTCGTCCACGTCATCCATGCCCGGCAGGTCGAACATGGTGTGCAGCAAGATGCTCTCCATGATGGAGCGCAACCCGCGCGCACCGGTCTTGCGCTGGATGGCCCGCGCCGCGACCGCCTTCATCGCATCCTCGGTGAAGGTGAGCTTGGCGCCCTCCATCTCGAACAGCTTCTGGTATTGCTTGACCAGCGCGTTCTTCGGCTTGGTCAGGATTTCGATCAGCGCCTTCTCGTCCAGGTCATCCAGCGTGGCGATCACCGGCAGGCGGCCGATGAACTCGGGGATGAGGCCGAATTTCAGCAGATCCTCGGGCTCCACCTCGCGCAGCACCTGACCCGCGCGGCGGTCGTCGGGGGACTTCACTTCCGCTCCGAAACCAATGCCCGAACCCTTGCCACGCGCACCAATGATCCGCTCCAGCCCGGCAAAGGCGCCGCCGCAGATGAACAGGATGTTGGAGGTATCCACCTGCAGGAATTCCTGCTGCGGATGCTTGCGCCCCCCCTGCGGTGGCACCGAGGCCACGGTGCCTTCCATGATCTTGAGCAGCGCCTGCTGCACGCCTTCGCCCGACACATCGCGCGTGATGGAAGGGTTGTCGGACTTTCGCGAAATCTTGTCGATTTCGTCGATATAGACGATGCCGCGCTGGGCCCGCTCCACATTATAATCAGCCGACTGCAGAAGCTTGAGGATGATGTTTTCCACATCCTCGCCGACATAGCCGGCTTCGGTCAGCGTCGTCGCATCCGCCATGGTGAACGGCACGTCCAGGATCCGCGCCAGCGTCTGCGCCAGCAGCGTCTTGCCCGAACCGGTCGGCCCCAACAGCATGATGTTGGACTTGGCGATCTCGACTTCCGGATTCTTCGCCTGGCCCGCCAAACGCTTATAGTGGTTGTGCACGGCCACCGCCAAAACCTTCTTGGCGTGGTCCTGCCCGATCACATAATCATCCAGCACCTTGCAGATCTCGCGCGGGGTCGGCACCCCGTCGCGCGATTTGACGAGCGTGGTCTTATGCTCCTCGCGGATGATATCCATGCAGAGTTCGACGCATTCATCGCAGATGAACACGGTCGGGCCCGCAATCAGCTTGCGAACCTCATGCTGCGACTTGCCGCAGAAGGAACAATACAGGGTATTCTTTGAATCACCCGTAGACTTGCTCATCGCATCTCCTTGTCCGGAGGCGCGCCGCTCCTGCACCGCGCCGCCGTCACCGGAATGTAGCAGGCCACATTAGTCCGTCGCGTGGCCCAGGGAAAGATTCTCGTCAATCTCAGGCCTTGCCGGCTTCCGGCGGCACCGGACGCTTCTCGACCACGGTGTCGATCAGGCCGAAAGCCTTGGCCTCTTCGGCCGTCATATAGGTGTCGCGCTCCATCTTGGCCTCGATCTCGGCCAGGGTCTGCCCCGTGTGGTGCACATAAATCTGGTTGAGCCGCTCACGCGTTTTCAGGATCTCGCGCGCCTGGATGGCGATATCGCTCGCCTGGCCCTGCGCACCGCCCGACGGCTGGTGGATCATCACCTGACTGTTCGGCAGGGCGAAGCGCTTGCCCGCTTCACCGGCCGTCAACAGCAGCGAACCCGCACTCGCCGCCATGCCGATGCACACGGTGGAAACCGGGCTGCGAATATACTGCATGGTGTCATACATCGCGAGGCCCGCGGTCACGACGCCGCCCGGGCTGTTGATGTAGAAAGCGATCTCCTTGGTGGGATTCTCGCTCTCCAGGAACAACAGCTGCGCGCAGATCAGCGACGCCACCTGGTCATAGATCGGCCCGGTCAAGAAAATGATGCGGTCCTTCAACAGGCGCGAATAGATGTCATAGGCGCGCTCACCCCGGCTGGTCTGTTCGACCACCATCGGCACCAGGCTGTTGTTGTAAATCTCGACCGGATCGCGGCCCTGGATCATCGACATACCATTCTCTTCCTGCTCTCGCGGCCCCGTCGGATGGGCGGCCGCTGGTGGTTGCGGGCCGCCGCCAAGGGCCGAACCGCTTTCTAGCAGACAACATGTGGGCAGAAGGTGAATGAGGGGAAGAGGGGGGCAGGATCGTTACGACGACGCCAGCCCCGCCACCCTTTCTTCCAAGCGCAGGCGCGGCGGGGGCAAGGGTCGGTGGTGTTGCCCAAAGGCGTCACGCTCCAGGAAATGCGCCGTCAACCGCAGGCCGGCCAGCCAATCGGCGGCGCTGCCCGCCGAATCGCCCAGCAAGAACGCCGGCAGCGCCAGCAACCGCTCCACATAGGGCGCGCCCGCCTCCGCGCTCACCGCGCGGCCGGTCCGCGGACTGACCCAGGCCAGCCCCTCGGTCACGCCCGTCGCCGCGCAGGCCGAAAAATCCAGCCCATAGCCCAGCTCCGCGAGCAACCCGGCCTCCCATCGCACCAAGGATTCCACCGCCCGCTCCGGCGCACGCGCCAATTCCACCACCAGCGCCACCAGACCATGGAACGCAGCGTGGTGCGGCTCACGCTCCGGCAGCGCGCCATCGGCCACCGCGCAGGCCGCCAGCAACACGTCCAGCGCCAGCGGATCATCCATCGCCATCGCCGCCGCCGGATGCACCAACTCACCCGAGACCGTGCCCAGCTGGTCCGCCAGCCGCGCCACCCAGCGCGCCTCCACCAGGTTGCCCACCTGCCACAGCGCCGATTGCGCGCGCGATTGCCCGCCGCGGGCCAGGCCTGGATGCCGCCCCAGCGCCTCGGTCAGCAGCGTCACCACCGCGCCGCTCTCGCCATGCGGCCGCGCCGAGAGCACCACCGCAGGCCCTTCCCACTCCGCTGTCATGCCCTCCCCTTCGCCCCCCCCTGCCCTGCCGCCGCATCACGGCTACACTGCCGAACGATGAGCAAGTCTATCGCCGAACGCGCCCTCTGCCTCGATGATTTCGAGACGATGTCCCGCCGCCATCTGCCCCGGCCGATCTTCGGATATGTCGCCGGCGCCACGGAGCGCAACGCATCGCTGCGCGACAACGAGGCCGCCTACACCGAATGGGCCTTCCAGCCGCGCGTGCTGCGCGATGTCTCGAAACGATCCTGGGCGCGCGCCTTGTTCGGCCGCGAATGGTCCGCACCTTTCGGCATCGCGCCCATGGGCCTCTCGGCGCTGGCCGCCTATCGCGGCGACATCGTGCTCGCCGAAGCGGCGGCGGCGGCCAATATCCCGATGATGCTCTCCGGCTCCTCGCTGATCCCGATGGAGCAGGTCATCGCCGCCAACCCGGAAGCCTGGTTCCAGGCCTATCTCCCCGGCGATTCGCGCCGCGTGGAAGCGCTGGTGGACCGCGTGGCCGCGGCCGGCTTCAAGACATTGGCGCTGACCGTGGATGTCGCGGTGCTGCCCAATCGCGAGAACAATGTCCGCAACGGTTTCTCGACACCTTTGCGCCCCTCGCTGCGCCTGGCCTGGGACGGCATCACCCATCCGAAGTGGTCGTTGAACACCTTCCTGCGCACCTGGGCGCAGCACGGCATGCCGCATTTCGAAAACAGCTTCGCCGAGCGCGGCGCGCCCATCCTGGCGCGCAACGTGCTGCGCGACTTCACCGCGCGCGACCACCTGAACTACGAGCATCTGGCGCTGATCCGCCGCAAATGGCAGGGCCGCCTGGTGGTCAAGGGCATCATGCACCCCGAGGATGCGCGCCGCTGCGAGGGCGAGGGTGCGGACGCCATCGTGGTCACGAACCATGGCGGCCGCCAGTTGGACGGCACCGCGGCACCCTTGCGCGTGCTGCCCGCGGTCAAGGCCGCATCAGGCGCGATGGCCGTGCTGCTCGACGGCGGCATCCGCCGCGGCACGGACGTGCTGAAGGGCCTGGCGCTGGGCGCGGATTTCGTCTTCATCGGCCGCCCCATGCTGCATGCCGCAGCCGTCGCCGGCCGCGCCGGCGTGGACCGCGCCATCGCCCTGCTCGCCGGCGAGGTGGACCGCGACATGGCGCTGCTGGGCGTCGAAGCCCTGGATGAAATCGGGCCGCATTGCCTGGTCCCGCTGCGCTGACATGGCGCGGGTCCAGCCATGAAACTCGGCTGGACCAGGCGCCTGCTCGACGCTGCTTTGCCTCCGCATTGCCTGACCTGCGACACGCCGGTCAGCGAGCAGGGCACGCAATGCCCGGATTGCTACGCCAGGCTGAACTTCATAACCGAGCCCTGCTGCGACCGCTGCGGCCTGCCGCTGCCACATCTGGACGCCGTCTGCACCGCCTGCGAACACGCGCCCCCCATCTTCGAGACCGCGCGCGCACCGCTGCTTTACGATGACGGCGCGCGCAGCCTGATCCTGCCGTTCAAACACGCTGACCGCACGGACCTGGCCTTGCCGCTGGCCGGCCATATGGCGCGTGTCGGCGCCTCGCTGCTGGCGCGTGCCGACATATTCGTGCCGGTGCCGCTGCATTGGCGCCGGCTGTTCAAGCGCCGCTACAACCAGTCGGCCTTGCTGGCCCGGCGCCTCGGCGCGCGCGCGGCAAAGCCTGTCATCCCGGACGCTTTGCGCCGCATCCGCGCCACTGTGCCGCTGGCCGGCCTCTCGGCCTTTGAGCGGCGCCTGGCGGTGGAGGGCATGTTCATTGTTGCCCCAGGCTATGTGCTGCGCCTGCAAGGCAAGCGCATCCTGCTGATCGATGACGTGATGACATCGGGCGCCACCGCCAATGCCTGCACGCGCGCGCTGCTGGCGGCCGGTGCGGCGGCGGTGGATGTGCTGGCCGCAGCCCGCGTGCCTGACCCGCGCGCGGATGCGCTGTAGCTATCCGGCCAGCCTGGGCTGCGGGTCCAGCCACACCGCGTACCAGGACAACGAGAAATGCAGATGCGGCCCGGTTACGCGACCTGTGGCGCCCATCGCGCCGATCCGCGCGCCCTGCGCCACCACCGCACCCTCCGCCACATCGATCGCCGAGAGATGCGCGTAGAGCGTGTTGATGCCATGCCCGTGGTCGATCACCACAAGCTTGCCGAAGAAGAAGAAATCCGCAGCCAAGGTCACGCGCCCCGCCCAGGCCGCGCTGATCGGCGTGCCCACGGGCCCCGCCACATCCAGCCCATAATGCGGCTGGCGCGGCTGCCCGTTCAGCACGCGCTGGCTGCCGAAGACACCGCTGATGCGCCCGCGCGCCGGCCAGGCCATGGGCGGCAGCCAATCGGTGCGGTCGCTGTCGGCGGCACGGGCCGCGGCCAGGCGCGTGCGCTCCTGCTGGATGCGCGCCAGCGCCGCATCATCGGGTGTCACCTGCGCGGGCGGCAGGCCGGTGATGTGCTGCACATCCCATGGCCGCCGTTCGACGCGCAGGCTGCGCGTTTCGCCGCGCGGCAGGCTGAGTGTGGCGCTGGCGCCATGGTCGCGGCCCAGGCCGAATACGAAGGCGCCATTGGGCGCAACGCGCAATGCCCGCCCATCCAGCGCCATGCCGCGCATCCCGCCCTGGCCGATCACCATGTCGCCCTGCCGAGCCGAAGCGGGCAGTTCCACTGCATACACAGGGCGCGCCAGCAGCAGTGCGGGCAGCGCCAAGGTAACGCGCCGGCCGGTCACAGCAATGATCCCTGTGCGGCGCCGGCCTTGGGCTTTTCCGCCCGCGCGGCGACCTGGCCATCCTGGAATTGCAGCACCAAGGCCGCACCCGGCTTGACCCCGGCGGCGGTGCCGATGGCGCGTCCCTTACTGTCCTGCACCAATGCGAAGCCGCGCGCCAATACCGCAGGGTAGGAGGCTGCCTCCAGCCGCGCGGCCAGCCCCGCCAACGCGGCCGCGCGTTCGCGCAACAGCCCCAGCAAGGGCGCGGGCGAGAAGCGCGCCAACGCCGGCGCCGCCACACGCCGCGCCTGGGCGGCGGCGAACCCTGCGCCGAGCCTGCCCTGCAACAGCGCCAGCGTGTTGCGCCGTGCGGCTATGCTCTCCCGCGGATGCGGCAGATGCAGCCCGGTAACGGCCGCACGCTTGCGCCCGATGGCGACCGGCAGCGCGCCCGCAAGCCGCTCCGCGCGATCATCCAGACGCTGGCGCAGCGCGCCCAGGATTTCAGGCATCGAGGGCAGCCCGCGTTCCGCACGCGACAGGCCGGCGCGCGCGCGTTCCAACCGCGCGCCGATGCCCTGCGCCAAACGCGCGCCGCGCTGCGCCAAATCCGCTGCCAGTTCCATGCGTGCGGGCACCGCCATTTCCGCCGCGGCCGTGGGCGTCGGCGCGCGCCGGTCAGACGCGAAATCGATCAATGTCGTGTCGGTTTCGTGGCCCACCGCGCTGATCAGCGGGATCAGGCTGGCCGCCGCCGCACGCACCACAATCTCCTCGTTGAAGGCCATCAAATCCTCCAGCGAGCCGCCACCACGCGCGACGATCAGCACATCCGGCCGCATCCCCGCCGGCAGCGCATTCATGCCGGCGATCGCCGCCGCGATCTGCTCAGCGGCCCCCTGCCCCTGCACCGGCACCGGCCACAGCAGAATCGGCCTTGGAAAACGGCGCGCGATGGTGGTGCGGATATCCTGGATCACCGCGCCCTTCTCACTCGTGATCACGCCGATGCAGGCCGGCAACATGGGAAAAGCCCGCTTGCGCGCCGGGTCGAAAAGCCCCTCCGCCAGGAGCGCCAGGCGCAGCTTCTCGATGCGCGCGAGCAGCGCGCCTTCGCCCGCATAGTCCAGCCGGTCGATCACCAGCTGGTACTTGGAGCGGTCGGCATAGGTGTCGATGCGGCCGGTCGCGATCACCTCCAGCCCGTTTTCCGGCTGCACGGACAGCCCGCGCACCGCGGTCTTCCACACCACCGATTCGAGCTTCGCATCCGCATCCTTCAACGAGAGATAGATGTGCCCCGAAGGATAGCGCTTGCACTCCGTGATCTCGCCGCGAACCCGCACACGGCCGAAGTTTTCGCGCAGCACGCCCTTGATGGCGCCGGCGATGTCGGACACGCCGAATTCGGGGATGTTGTCGCGCGGGGTCTCGGGCAGGCTCTGCATCGGGCCAGCCTATGCTACCACGCGCGCCTTGGCACGCGGCGAGGGATGGTGATGCGGGTTCTGGTGGTAGGCGGCGGCGGGCGCGAACACGCGCTGTGCTGGAAATTGGCGCGATCGCCGATGCTCACGAAGCTGTTCTGCGCGCCGGGGAATGCGGGCATCGCCGCGATCGCGGAGTGCCTGGCGCTGGGCGCGGATGATGTGACCGCACTGGTCGAAGCCGCACGCGCCCAGGCGATCGACCTGGTGGTGGTCGGCCCCGAAGCGCCGCTGACCTTGGGCCTGGCCGATGCCTGCCGCGCCGCCGGCATCGCCTGCTTCGGGCCTTCCGCCGCCGCCGCGCGCCTGGAGGGCAGCAAGACCTTCACCAAGGAAGTCGCCGACGCCGCCCACGCCCCCACCGCTGCCTGGGCGCGCTTCACCGATGCCGATGCGGCGCGCGCCTATATTCGCGCGCAAGGCGCGCCCATCGTCGTCAAGGCCGATGGGCTGGCCGCGGGTAAGGGCGTGGTCGTGGCGACGACCATCGCCGAGGCCGAGGCCGCCATCGCCGACATCATGGAAGCCCGCGCCCATGGCACAGCTGGCGAGAGCGTGGTGATCGAGGAATGCCTGATCGGCGAGGAAGTGAGCTTCTTCGCGCTTTGCGACGGCACCCGCGCCCTGCCCTTCGCCGCCGCCCAGGACCATAAGCGCGCTTTCGACGGCGACACCGGCCCCAACACCGGCGGCATGGGCGCCTATTCCCCCGCCCCCGCCTTCACCCCCGCGCTGCAGGCCGAGACCATGGCCCGCATCATACAGCCCTGCCTGGATGAAATGGCGCGCCGCGGCACCCCCTTCACCGGCGTGCTCTTCGCGGGCCTGATGCTGACCGTGAACGGCCCGAAGCTGATCGAATTCAACGTCCGCTTCGGCGATCCCGAATGCCAGGTGCTGATGCTGCGCCTGGCTGACGACCTGCTGCCGCTGTTGCATGGCGCGGCCCTCGGCCGCCTGCCGGACGCGCCGCCGCGCTTCGCCGACAACCACGCGATGATCGTGGTGATGGCCAATCGCGGCTATCCCGGCGCGGTGGTCAATGGCAGCGTGATCGGCGGGCTGGACGCCGCATCGCGCCATGCGCTCGTCTTCCACGCTGGCAGTGTCGCTGATGGCGGGGCGGTGCGCGCCAAGGGCGGGCGCGTGCTCGGCATCGCAGCCGCCGCGCCCGACCTTCGCGCGGCGCGCGATGCCGCCTATGCCGGCGTGGAGGCGCTGGACTGGCCGGAAGGCTTCTGCCGACGCGACATCGGCTGGCGGGCGCTGTGACCGCTTGACCATGCTGGCGGCGGAGGATGCGCGAGGGATTTTTCGCGCCTGAAAGGCGCCGAGAGCAGACGATGCTGGTTGCATCGGCAAGCTCGGGAACGCGTCAGGGGCGGAAAAGACCCGCGCAGCCGACCCGCCAGCATGGCCAAACGGTCACCTACGCCCCGATAAGCTGCTCGGCAGTCACGAAGCCCAGGAATTCCCAGGCTGCGCCGGTCGGCCGGAACACGCCCATGCTGCCCTCCGGGAATTCCTGCTGCGCGAGGCCGCGGCCCAGCATCATGCCCAGCGGAACAATGTGCCCGACCAGCACGCGATTACCGCCCGCGACCGGCGCGGCCAGCAATTCACGCGACACCGCGCGCGCATCGGCCATCGCATCGCCGCTGGTATAGTCATCGGCGATCAGGCTGGGGTGGATGCGCGCCTGCCCGAAGGCCAGCTGCGCTGTTTCCAACGCGCGGAACACCTCGCTGGTCAGCACCTCCACCACGGGAATGTTCAGGCGCCGGAAGGCGGCGCCCAGCGCGCGCGCCTGCGCCTCGCCTGCCGCCGAGAGGTTGCGCTGCCCGGCGCGGTCGCCCCGCCGCCCGGTATCGAACTGGGAACGGTCGGTGATCGCGTGGCGGATATACAGGTTCAACCCGCCGGCGCGCAGCAGCGCCAAAGCCTGCGGTGTCTCGATGAATCGGAAGCCCTGGGCCAGGGCGGTGGCCGGTGCGGCGGCCAGCAGGAAACGGCGGCGGATCGACATGGCGCGGCAGATGGCCATATGCGCGGCCTTGCGCAAGACTGCCGCGCATGACCCGACACGAAGACCTGGCCCATGCCAGCGCCCAAGCCGTGCGCCTGGCCATCCGCGAGAAGCGCTGGCCCGGCACCACGCATGACCTGGCGCAGGGGCATATCCAGTCCAATGTCGCCGTGCTGCCGGCGGCCCATGCGTTGGATTTCCTGCGCTTTTGCCTGCGCAACCCCAAGCCCTGCCCCTTGCTGGACGTGACCGACACCGGCGACCCCGAGGCCCGGCAGGCCGCGCCCGGCAGCGATCTGCGCACGGACCTGTCGCGCTATTGCGTCTATCGCGATGGTGCGGCCGCGGGCGAGGTGGATGATCTGCGCGCCCTGTGGCGGCCGGACCATGTGGGCTTCGTGATGGGCTGCTCGCTCTCCTTCGACGCGGCGCTGGAGGCTGAGGGAATCCCCGCCCGCAGCTTCCGCCGCGGCGCGCGGATTCCGGTCTTCACCTCCAACATCGCCTGCGTGCCGGCGGGCGTGTTCCAGGGCCCGCTGGTGGTCAGCCTGAAGCCCATCCCCAAGCCCTGGGTCGAACGCGTGATCGCGGTGACGGAATGCTACCCGCTGGCGCATGGCGGGCCGGTGCATGTGGGCGACCCGGCCGCGATCGGCGTTGATCCGCGCCGCGCGGAATGGACCACGGGCTGCGAGATCGGGCCCGACGAAGTGCCAGTCTTCTGGGCCTGTGGCGTAACGCCCCAGGCGGTCGCAATGGCCGCCGGCATCCCGGAAATGTTCACCCATTGCGTGGGTCACATGTTCCTGACGGACCGGACGCTGGACGATATCCGCGCTTGAAGAGAATGCCGACGGGGAGAATCGAACTCCCGACCTACCGATTACGAATCGGTTGCACTACCGCTGTGCTACGTCGGCGCTGGGCCTTGTGGGCGGGCGGGTCATAGCGCCCAGCGCGCGCGCCCGCAACAGGGGTGTCAACCGCTGGCCAGCGCGTGCTGTTCGCGCAGCTTGTGGAAGGTGAGCGCGGGGAAATCCTCGGCGGTCCGGTTCAGGCGCCAGGTATTGGCAAACAGTGCCACAAGCGCGCCGTCATGGTCCTCGGCCGCGTCGCGCCGCAGCGTATCGGCGAAGCGGGCCATGTCGGGCTTGGGGCCGGTGACCCAGCGCACCTCGTTCCACTGCGTGGCGTCGAAGCCCGCCGGCACGCCATATTCGACGCGCAGGCGCGAGGCGAGCACGTCCAGCTGCAACTGGCCCACCACACCCACCAGCGGCGGGCTGCCATCCAGCGGGCGGAACAGCTGCACCACGCCTTCCTCGGCCAGCTGGTCCAGCGCGGTGCGCAGTTTCTTGGCCAGCATCGGGTCATCGAGGCGCACATTGCGAAGGATTTCCGGCGCGAAGCTGGGCACGCCGCGGAAGTTGATGGACTCGCCCTCGGTCAGCGTATCGCCGAT
>JAIXVH010000316.1 GCA_027483125.1 Acetobacteraceae bacterium
GGCGCATAGTCCCAATGGCCGGTCAGCAGGCGATGGGCGAATGACCAGTGTTCCAGATTGGGCAGGCAGAGCAGCGCCACGCCCTCCGGCGCCAAGAGCGGCGCCAGGCGTTGCAGCACAGCCCAGGGGTCGCGCAGCTGTTGCAGCACATCCCCCAGCACCAGCGCATCGACACTGCCGGGTGCTACGGCCGGCATGGCGGCTTCGATATCGAAGGGGAAGATCAGGTCGTGATGCGGGGCAGCGCGCGCGGCCAATGCCGCATCGGCCTCAAGGCCGAAAAGCCTGGCGCGGGGATTGATGCGCCGATAAGCGGCTGCCAGCCCGCCCGCGCCACAGCCGATATCCAGCACGATACGCGCGTCATGCGGGATGCGGGCCAAAAGATCGGCGTTGGGGGCGGGAAGATCAGCTCCGTCTTGGGGCATGGCGGCAGTATCGGCCGCAACAGGTTAACCAATCCCTGTCAGGCGTGCAGATCGATCAATGTGCCGCGCGCGTGCTGCGCCATGCTTGCCTGCGGGGCGCCCATGGGCCTGAGCAGATTGTCGCGCGCGGCCAATTCATCGGGCGCGACACGGCCTGGCTGCGGCTCTGGCAGCGGGGCGGGGAAGACGGGCGGCTTGGGTGTGATCGGGTTCATGGCGTGCGACAATCCCGTTCTACGCGACCAAGGTTAACAGGCGGTAAAGCCGCGCCGACTTGCGCAATGACCGCGCTGGCGCAATGGAATGGGCATGGACCAGCCCCGCATCCGCCCCGCGAACCCCGCCTTTTCCTCCGGTCCATGCGCCAAGCGGCCGGGCTGGACGCTGGAGGCGCTGGGCGGCGCGATGCTGGGGCGCAGCCATCGCGCGGCCGCGCCGAAAGCGCGGCTGAAGGCGGTGATCGACCGGTCGAAGGCCATCCTGGGCATGCCCGCTGATTGGCGGCTGGGCATCGTGCCGGCCAGTGACACGGGCGCCATCGAGATGGCGATGTGGAGCCTGCTGGGGCCACGCGGGATTGACGTGATCGCCTTCGAATCCTTCGGCGAGGCCTGGGCCAATGACATTGAAAAGCAGTTGCGCCTGCCCGCGCGGGTGCTGCGCGCGCCCTATGGCGCCCTGCCCGACCTCGCGGCCGTCGATTGGTCGAGAGATGTCGTCTTCACCTGGAACGGCACGACCAGCGGCGTGCGCATGGCAGGCGCCGACTGGATCGCGCCAGACCGCGAGGGGCTGGCGATCTGCGACGCGACCTCGGCCGCATTCGCGATGGAACTGCCCTGGGACAGGCTCGATGTCGTCACCTGGTCCTGGCAGAAGGTGCTGGGCGGGGAGGCCGCGCATGGCATGCTGGCCTTGTCGCCGCGCGCCGTGGCACGGCTGGAATCATACAAGCCGGCCTGGCCGCTGCCGAAGATTTTCCGCCTGACCAGCGGCGGCAAGCTGATCGAGGGCATCTTCCAGGGCGACACCATCAACACCCCCAGCATGCTCTGCGTCGAGGACGCCCTGGATGGCCTGGTTTGGGCGGAATCCGTGGGCGGGCTGCCGGGCCTGATCGCGCGCAGCGAGGCCAATCTGGCAGCCGTTGCGCGGTGGATCACGGCGCAAGGCAGCTGGCGCTTCCTGGCCGAGGATGCAGCGCAGCGTTCCTGCACGGCGATTTGCGTGGCCCCTGCCCTGCCCTGGTTCACCGCGCTGGATGCGGCCGCGCAGGCGGGCGTTACCAAGCGCATCGCGGCGCTGCTGGAGCGTGAGGGCGTGGCGCTGGATGCGGGCGGCTATCGCGATGCGCCGCCCTCATTGCGCATCTGGGGCGGCGCGACGGTGGAGACAGCGGATATCGAAGCGCTGCTGCCCTGGCTGGATTGGGCGCTGGAACAGGCGCGCTGACATGGTCATGGCCCCGCGGCGCAAGCACCGCAGGGCCATGTGCCCGGGGGGGGCGATGGGTCAGACCTTCGGGAAGCCCGTGAAGACGTAGCCAAGCTGGCGCACGGTCACGATGCAGCCCTCGCCGAGGTCATGGGCGAGTTTCTGGCGCAGATGCAGCACCGCATTGTCCACCGCGCGGTCGCCCGGCCGCCAGGTGCGGCGGAAGACAACCTTGGTGAGTTCCTCACGCGAACGGACATCGCCAGTCTTGGCAGCCAGCGCGTGCAGCGTGTCGAATTCGGCAGTGGTCAGGCGCAGCGTCGTGCCATCAGGGCGGTAGACGCGGCGTTCGGCCGGGATGATGCGCCAGCCGGCATCGGGCGCGGGCGGCGGCGTCGGGATGGGCAGTGCCATCTGCACGGCCGGCGGCTGCGGGCCATTGGCCGCGGCCGGTGCGGGCACGCTGCGCAGACGGGCGCGCAGCCGGGCCACCAATTCGCGGCCCGAGATGGGCTTGAGCAGGAAGTCATCCGCGCCCAGCTCCAGGCCCAGGACCCGGTCGGTTTCCTCGCGGTTGCCGGTGTGGATCAGGATGGGCGCCTGCGTGACGGTGCGCAAAGTGGGCAATAGCGGCAGCGTATCCACCGGGCCGAAGCGCTGGTCGAGCACGATCGCATCCACCGTCCGCGTGGTCAGCACCTGCATGCATTCGGCGAAGGTGTGGACCGGCACCGGTTGCAAGCCATAGCGCGACAGATAGTCGCACAGCTCGCTCGTGAGCAGTTCCTCATCATCGGCGACCAGGATGACCGGGCCGATGGCCGCGTCATTGGCGGCGGAAGGCAACGACACCGTGTCGGTTGCCGGGACGGGCGCCTGGGTGGCGACCGCAACATTCAAAGAAACCATCCCTCTATCCCCCAGAGGTTAAGATTTCGGATTAACTCCCCGGCGTGTCTGCCATTTGAAATCCGGCCCCCCGACCATCCTTCAAACAACATTCAACGACACGTGAGGTGTCATGTCGCGGACTATCAACAAAAGACGGCACCACTGGCAACAGGATTTCCGCCATCACTCTCACATAGATCGCGGTGTTGAGATTTTGTCACAGGTTTCACCCGCTGTTCTTGATGTGATTTATGAAGAAACGAGGATGAGCGATGAATACGATTTCCAAGAAGTCCAGCCTTTCCAAGCCGGTAGCCGCAATGGCTGCGACGCAGTTGAAGCATCCCATCCTGCGGCGCGATTTGGCCGTTCTGGTGATGGACAGCGAAATGGACGTGCTGGACGAGGTGGCTGCCCTGCTGCGGCGGCGCGATGTGGTCGTGCACCTGGCCACCGATGCCGATGAAGCCACGCAAATCCTCGAAGCCCATCGCGACGTCGGCGTGCTGGTCGCCGACATCTCGCTGCTGCAAGGCCAAGGACTGGCGCTCGCCGCGCGCGTGCTGGGCAATAGTGAACCCGCGATCGAACTGGTGATGATCGCCGGCCAACGCGGGCCAGACCCGCGCAGCCCGGGGCTGATGGCCGATCTGGGCATGCTGCAGGAACCGCTGAAGCTGCGCGACATCGCGATTTCCGTGGGCCGCGCATTGGCGCGTGCGGCGGCGCGCCGTTCGCTGCCAGGTGCGCTCTCCTTGTCCGACCTGGAGCAGCATTGACCGGCGCGGGCTGGCGTTCATGCTGTGACCAGCATGAACAATTGGCAGCCCGAACTGGATGAACTGGCCCGCCGCCAAGCCATGGCGGAAGGCCTGGGCGGGGCGGACAAGATCGCCCGCCAGCATCGCGAAGGCAGGCTTACCGTGCGCGAGCGCATCACGGCGCTGGCCGATGGTGGCTCCTTCCATGAGGTCGGCGCCCTGGCTGGCCGTGGCGAATACGGGCCGGATGGCGCGCTGAGCAACTTCACGCCATCGAATTGCGTGATGGGACGCGCCTTGCTCGATGGGCGGCCTGTGGTGGTGGTCGGTGACGACTTCACGGTGCGCGGCGGCAGCGCTGATGCGACAATCCGCGACAAACCCATCATGGCCGAACGCATGGCCGCCGAATTGCGCCTGCCCATCATCCGCATCATCGAAGGCTCGGGCGGCGGCGGTTCGGTGCGGACCATCGAAACCACCGGCCGCGCGAACCTGCCAGGCGGGGTGGGTGGCACGTGGCTCTATCATCACACCACGACCAATCTGGGGCTGGTGCCGGTGGTGGGGCTGGGGTTGGGCTCGGTGGCGGGGCTTGGTGCCGCGCGGCTGACGGCCAGCCATTATTCGGTGATGACCAAGCAATCCGCCGTGTTCGTGGCGGGGCCGCCGGTGGTGGCGCGGCTTGGACAGTCACTGGGCAAGCTGGAATTGGGCGGTTGGGAGATCCAGTGCCGGGCAGGCGCGGTGGATGACGCGGTGGATGATGAGGCCGCCGCCTTTGCCGCGGCGCGTCGCTTCCTGTCGTATCTGCCGGCCTCGGTGCATGCGCTGCCGCCACTGAGCGAATGCGCCGATGATGCCGGGCGGGAGGTGCCCGCGCTGCTGGAGGCGGTGCCGCGCGACCCGCGGGCGCTGTACCGCATGCGCCCGATCGTGGAGGCGGTGGTCGATGCCGGCAGTTTCTTCGAGATGGGGCGGCATTTCGGGCGCGGTATCATCACCGGGCTGGCGCGGCTTTCCGGCGTGCCGGTGGCGGTGATGGCGGGCGACCCGTATTTTGCCGCAGGTTCCTGGGGGGCGGATGAATGCCAGAAGATCATCCGCTTCCTGGACATGGCCAGCACCTTCCATCTGCCAGTGGCCTATCTGATGGACTGCCCGGGCTTCGCGGTGGGGCTGCGGGCGGAGCAGCAGGCGACGATCCGCTGGGGCGTGCGCGCCATGGCGGCGCTGAACCAGGTGCCGGTGCCATTTTGCACGATAATCATACGCAATGCGTTCGGCGTGGCGGGTGTCGCGCACCAGCCGGCCGGGCGGTATTCTCTGCGTTACGCTTGGCCTTCGGCGCGCTGGGGCAGCCTGCCGCTGGAAGGCGGCATCGAGGCCGCCTATCGCGCCGAACTGGATGCGAGCGCGGACCCCGCCGCGAGCTTGGCCGAGATTGAGGCTCGGCTGACCCGTCTGCGCAGCCCATTCCGCACCGCCGAGGCCTTCTGGGTGGAGGACATCATCGACCCCCGCCAGACACGCCGGCTGCTGTGCGAATTCGCCAGGCTCGCCCGGCCCTGCCTGGAGGCGGGGCCGGTGCGTGTGGCGATGCGGCCCTGATTAGAGGAACAGGGCGTTCAGCTGCTGGGTGTTCATCGCACCCAGCTGTGTCGTCGTGAAGGCCGCGGCCTGGGCATTGCTGAGCGCCGCGATGTCCCGGCTCTCCAGCGCTGCAACCTGGGCGGTGCCGAGCGAGGCGATCTGCGCGGTGGTGAAACCGGCCATCTGCGCGGTGGTCAGCGCAGTGATGCTCGGCGCGGTCAAAGAAACGACCTGCCCCGTGGTCAGCGCGCTGATCTGCACCGATCTGAGCGACGCGATCTGACCCGTCGTCAGTGCCGCCAGATCCGCCGTCTCGATCGCCACCACCTGGGCCGAGCTCAGAGAGGCCAGTTGCCCCGTCGTCAGCCCAGCCACCTGTGCCGTCGTCAGCCCAGCGATATCCGCGCTGTCCAACCCGCGCAGTGCCGCCGTGCTCAGCACCGCAAGCTGCCCGGAACCCAGCGCCGCCAGCTGCGCCGAACCCAGCGCAGAGACCTGCGCGGAGCTCAGCCCCACAAGCTGCCCGGAACCCAGGCCAGACACCTGCTCCGTCGTCAGCGCGCCGATCTGCGCCGAGCCCAGGCCCGCCATCTGCAACGTGCCCAAGCCCACCAGCTGCGCCGTCGTCAGCGAAGCAACCTGCCCCGTCGTCAGCGACGCCATCTGCGCAGAACCCAGCGCGCGCAGCTGCGAAGTGCCCAGCGATACCAGGTCCGCCGTCTCCAGCGCAGCAACCTGTGTCGTCGTCAGCGATGCAATCTGGCCCGTGCCCAACGCACGAACCTGGTCCGTCGTTAGCGACGCGATGTCACCCGTCTCCAGGCCGCGCAGCGCGCCCGTCCGCAGCGCGCTGATCTGGCCCGTACCCAGCTGCGCGATCTGGTCCGTGCTCAGCGCCGTCACCTGCGCGGAACCCAGGCCCGCGATCTGCAACGTGCCAAGGCCCGCCACCTGCTCCGTCGTCAGCGACGAAACCTGACCCGTGGTCAGCGCCGCCATCTGTGCGGAACCCAGCCCACGCAGCTGCGCCGTTCCCAGCGCCACCAGATCCGCCGTCTCCAGCGCCACGATCTGCGCCGAGCCCAGACCCGCCAGCTGACCCGTTCCGAGCGATGCCATCTGCCCCGTCGTCAGCGCGACGATCTGCGCCGTCGTCAGCGCCGCCATCTGCCCAGAGCTCAGGCCACGCAGCACCGATGTGCCAAGGCCCGCCAGATCCGCCGTCTCCAGCCCCCGCAGCGCCGCCGTCCCGATCGCGCCCAGCTGCGCAGAACCCAGCGCCTCCAGCTGCGCCGAGTCCAGCGCCGTCACCTGCGCGGAGCCCAGGCCCGCCATCTGCACCGTGCCCAGACCCGCCACCTGGCCCGTTGTCAGCGAGGCGACCTGCCCCGTCGTCAACGCCGCCATCTGCGCGGAACCCAAGCCCCGCAGCTGACCCGTCGTCAGTGCCGCCAGGTCCGCCGTCTCGATCGCCACCACCTGGGCCGAGGTCAGCGAGGCCAGTTGCCCCGTCGTCAGCCCCGCGACCTGCGCCGTCGTCAGCCCCGCGATATCCGCGCTGTCCAACCCGCGCAGCGCAGCCGTACCCAGCACCGCAAGCTGCCCGGAAGCCAGCGCCGCCAGCTGCGCCGAACCCAGCGCGGAGACCTGCGCGGAGCTCAGCCCCACAAGCTGCCCGGAACCCAGGCCAGACACCTGCTCCGTCGTCAGCGCGCCGA
>JAIXVH010000351.1 GCA_027483125.1 Acetobacteraceae bacterium
ATGATGAAGGCCGGGAAATCCTCCACCCGCACGCGCCACACCGCCTCCATGCCCAGCTCCGGATATTCCAGCACCTCGACATGCTTGATGCAGTCCTGCGCCAACCGCGCCGCCGGCCCGCCCACGCTGCCCAGATAGAAGCCGCCATACTTCTGGCACGCATTGCGCACCGCCTTGGAGCGGTTGCCCTTGGCCAGCATCACCAGCGAACCGCCGGCGGCCTGGAAGGCTTCCACATAGCTGTCCATGCGGCCGGCGGTGGTGGGGCCGAAGCTGCCGGTGGCCATGCCATCGGGCGTCTTCGCAGGCCCGGCGTAATAGACCGGGTGGTCCTTGATGTATTGCGGCAGGCCCTGCCCGGCATCCAGCCGTTCCTGCAATTTCGCATGCGCGATGTCGCGCGCCACCACGATGGTGCCGGTCAGCGACACGCGGGTCTTCACCGGGTATTTCGACAGCGTCGCGCGGATCGCATCCATCGGCTGGTTCAGGTCGATCTGCACCACCTCGCCGGCGGCTTCCTCGTGCTCGGGCAGGTAATGCGCAGGCTCGGTTTCCAGCTGTTCCAGGAACACGCCATCGGCGGTGATCTTGGCCTTGATCTGCCGGTCCGCGCTGCATGACACGCCGATGCCGATCGGCAGCGAGGCACCGTGCCGCGCCATCCGCACCACGCGCACATCATGGCAGAAATACTTGCCGCCGAACTGCGCGCCGATGCCCAGATTCTGCGTCATCTTGTGGATCTCGGCTTCCAGCTCCAGGTCGCGGATCGCGTGGCCGGCCTTGCCGCCCTTGGTCGGCAGCGTGTCCAGATACTTCGTGGAGCCCAGCTTCACCGCCTTCAGCGTGGCCTCCGCGCTGGTGCCGCCGATCACCACCGAGAGGTGATAGGGCGGGCAGGCACTCGTCCCCAGCGTCTTCACCTTCTCCTCGATGAAGGCGAGCAGCTTGGCCTTGTTCAGCACCGCGCGCGTCTGCTGGTACAGGAAGGTCTTGTTGGCCGAACCGCCGCCCTTCAGCACGAATTGCAGGTGGAATTCATCGCCCTTCTCCTCACCGGGGGCGGCCATGATGTCGAACTGCACCGGCATGTTGTTGCCGGTGTTCACCTCCTCGAACATCGAGATCGGCGACATCATCGAATAACGCAGATTGGTCTCGGTATAGGCGCGCGCCACGCCGTAGCTCAGCGCCTCCTCCTCATCGCCCTCCACCCAGACGCGCTGGCCCTTCTTGCCGAAGACCAGCGCCGTGCCGGTGTCCTGGCACATGGGCAGAACCCCGCCGGCGGCGATATTCGCGTTCTTCAGCAGATCCAGCGCGACGAAACGGTCATTCGCGCTGGCTTCGGGGTCGTCCAGGATGGCGCGCAGCTGCGCCAGATGGCCGGGGCGCAACAGGTGCGACACATCCTTGCAGGCTTGCAGCGCCAAGGCCTCCAGCGCCGCGGGCGGCACCTTCAGCACGCGCTTGCCTTCCACCTCGATCACGCGCACGCCATCGATCGGCAGCCGCTTGTAGGGCGTGGTGTCCTTGCCCAGCGGGAACATGGTGCTGAACGCGAAGCCTTCGGGGCGATGATCGAGCGGCATGGTCGGCCTTCCAGTGTTTGCCGCGAAACTACCGCAGGTAGCGCGGCGCGTCAGCCTGCTTGCCCGACCCCGCGTCAGGGTTCACGCTGTCGTATGGCTCGCCCCTTGCACCTCGACATTCCCAACGCCCATGCCGGCCACAGCGCGCGCTTCACCGATTACCGCGCGGATGAGATCGGCAGCGTCACCCTGACACCGACAGATCCGGTCGAAGCTGGCAGCTTCGCCAGCTTCACCCTGGTCTTCACCGCCGGCCGCTTCGGCATGGATGACACGGGGTCCTTGCGCATCTGCACCCGCCAGGTCAGCGATGTGGCGAAGCCGCAATTCACCGACCCCGCCGCGCCCAACTATGTCAGTGCGGAAGCATCCAACGGCGCGAAGCTCACGCTCGAATTCCACGCCAAGCTCAACATGCGGCCATGGTCGCGCACCATCACCGTGACCGTCGCGCGCGGCTTCCTCAAGCCCGGCGAGACCATCACCATCCGCCTGGGTGATACCCGCGGCGGCAGCCCCGGCCTGCGCATGCAGACCTATGCGGAGGAGGCGTTCCGCTTCCTGGTGCTCGCCGATGTCTTCGCCACCTGCAACTGGGCGCTGCTGCCGAACCAGCCTTCGGTGCCGGTGATTCCCGGCCCGCCGGTGCGGCGCGTCGCGATCCTGCCGACGCAGCGCGAACCGGGTCAGCCCTTCGCGCTGCTGCTGCGCGCCGATGACCGCTGGGGCAACCCCACCGCTTTGCCTGCCGGCCGGCATGACCTGGGGGCGCTCGCCCCCGTCGCCGGCCTGCCCGCGGAATTCGAATGGCCCGCAGGCGCGCGCAGCCATCGTATCGAAGGGCTGACCACCGAGGCGCGCGACGGCCTGGTCATCCTGTGGGATGGCACGCCATCCAACCCGATGCGCGTCTCGCGCAGCGCCTACACGCCCTATTGGGCCGATCTGCACGGCCAATCCGGCGAGACAGTGGGCACCGGCAGCATCGACGCCTTGGCGCGCTATGCGCGTGACCTCGCGGGCGTGGACGCCATCTGCCACCAAGGCAATGACTTTCAGATCACGCAGGAAGGCTGGGCCGATTTCCAGCGCGCCTTCGCCGAATATGACGCGCCGGGCCGCTTCGTGTTCCTGCCCGGTTGGGAATGGTCCGGCAACACCGCGCTGGGCGGCGACCGCAACGTGCTCTACCCCGAAGGCGGGCGCGCGCTGCACCGCTCCTGCCACGCGCTGGTGGAAGACCTTTCGGACCATGCGAG
>JAIXVH010000236.1 GCA_027483125.1 Acetobacteraceae bacterium
ACGGTAACCCGGCACATGATACACTTGCGAGCGTAGTGTTCAACTCGCCGTGTGCGCAAAATCATTTTTGATATCAACGCCGCAAAACAAGACATCACTGCGGATCGACTTGTTGTTAGCGGGGCCGCAAGGCGATGGCCCGCGGCGAGCAGTTGCACCGCGCATGGACGCAGCGGTGCGGCCTTATTTCCGTTATGGGCCGCTCAGACCTTGCGGGTCAGCGTCGGCACTTCCTCACGCAGGCGGAAGCGCAGCGCGGACCATGTGCCGTCCAGCGCCACCTGCGCCACCGGCAGGAAGCCCGCCTGGGTCAGCGGTTCCCAGCCATGGTCGCGGTCCAGGTCGGAGCGCACGGGGCCGGTCTTCTTCGGATAGGCGAACCACAGCCGCCCGCCCACACCGTAATGATCCAGCGCGCGCGCGGCGACTCGCCCAAGGCTCGCGCGGTCCGGCGCGAAGGCCAGGATCAATTCCGGTTCGGCCGCGCTGGAAGCCGGCAGGCCGTGCTTGAACCCGCCAGGTGCGTCGAACACCGCGCAGACCATGCCGGGCTTGAAACCGAGCTTACGGGGGATGGAGGCCTGGTCCGATGGTTCGGAGACAGCGATCTTGGTCTTGGCGGCCATTGCAGGGCCGGCCGCGGGCTTACGTTGCGAGAGCATGACGGCCGGGCGGATACGCTGCTTTGCCACACGCGGTAAACCCCTTTTTTTCAGTTTCTTGCGCGCGGCTGCCCTGTGCAGGGCGCAGGCCCCCGATTGACCCCGGCCCGCGGGCGCACAACCCTGCCTCGATGACCGATCTCCTCATCTCTGGCGGCACCATCATCACCATGGATGCCACCCGCCGTGTCATCCCCGACGGTGCAGTCCTGGTGGCTGGCGGGCGCATCCAGGCGGTGGGCCCGCGCGCCGAATTGCCCAGCCAGGCCGCCCAGGTGATCGACGCCACCGGCAAGGTGGTGATGCCCGGCCTGATCGACAGCCACGGCCATGCCGGCCACGGCCTGATCAAGACCATGGGCAGCGGCGACAGCATGGCCTGGTTCAACGCCTGTGGCCGCATCTACACCCATGCCAGCCCGCCGGGCTTCTGGCGTGCGGAGGCGAAGCTGGCCGCGCTTGAACGGCTGAAATTCGGCATCACGACAGGGGTTTCGGTGCTCGGCGGCGGTGACTGCATCATGCGCGTGGACGCGCCGGAATACGGTGCGGCGCATTGCGAAGCGGTGGCTGAAGTGGGCATCCGCGACATCATGGCCGTCGGCCACACCCGCCCGCCCTTTCCCAAGGCCTATGACGGCGCGGGCGTATCGGCAGCCCGGCAATATGAGGTGATGGCCGCGCTGTTCCGCGACTGGCACGGCCGCGGCCGGCAGTTGCTGTGCACCATGATGCCGGTGTTCCGTGGCGATGAGACGCATCGCGCCGAGATCGCCGAACAGGGCGCCGCCATGCTGCGCCTGGCCGCCGAGCATGCCGCACTGTTCCACCAGGATGGCCACCGCGCCGGCTCCATCGCGGTGGCGCATCACGAATTCGCGCTGCTCTCCCCGCGGGCCTTCCTGTCCCACTGCACCGACCTGACCGAGGCCGATATCGAAGCCTGCGCCGCCACCGGCGCGCATGTGGTCCACAACCCGTCGGCCATCGCCGCCGTGCGCGGCTTCTGCCCGGTGGTGCGCCTGCTGGAGGCCGGCGTGAACGTCGTGCTGGGCAGCGACGCCACCGCCCCCGATCGCAGCTCCGACATGTTCCGCCACATGTTCATGGCCCGCCGCTACGCCCAGCGCGCGGCGGCCGATGACAACCTGCTGCCGCCGGGCCGCGTGCTGGAAATGTGCACCGTGGACGCCGCCCGCGCGCTGAACATCCCCGATATCGGCGCGCTGGAGGCCGGCAAGCGCGCCGACATCATCACCGTGGACATGACCGCGCCGCATATGGCGCCGGCCAATATGCCGGTCTGGCGCGTGGTGTGCTTCGCCAGTGGCTCCGATGTGCGCGACGTGGTCGTGGATGGCCAGGTCCTGATGCGCGAGCGCCAGGTTGCGCATCTGGATGAGGCCGCCGTCTCGGCCGAGGCGGAACGCGCGACCGAAGCCATGCTCGCCAGCTCGGGCCTGGGCGCCCTGGTGGTCGAGGACGCGGGCTGGGGGCGCATCAGGCGCGGTCCCGCCTTGGGCGCATGATCCCCGGCTGGATCGCCTTCACCGTCTCGGCTGCGGCCTTCCAATGCTGGCGCACCGCCAAGCAGCAGAAGCTGCGCGGGCAGCTTTCGGTCAATGGTGCGGCGGTGGTGCGCTACCTCTACGGCGTGCCGGCGGGGCTGGTGCTGCTCGGGGTGTATTGGGCGGTCTTCGGCGGCGAGGTCGGCGCCTTCTCGCTCGCTTTTCTGGCCCTCTGCGCCGCCGGCGGGCTGGGGCAGATCATCGGCACCAACCTGCTGATCATGTCCTTCGACAGCCGCGGCTTCGCGGTCGGCACCGCCTATTCCAAGACCGAAGCCATCCAGGCCGCCTTCATCGCGCTGATCCTGCTGGGAGAGGTGATCCCGTGGCTCTCCTGGGCTGGCATCGCGGTCTCGGTGGTCGCCGTACCATTACAATACAACGCAGGCAAGGGCATGACGGCGGGCGCGCTGCTGGCGGCCACCTTGCAGCGCGGCGCCATGCTGGGCATCGCCTCGGGCTTCGCCTTCGCCGTCTGCGCCATCTTCATCAAGGCCGCCAACACCACCTTGCCGGGTGAGGACCCGATCCTGAAGGCGCTGGTGTGCCTGGTCGTCATCAACGCCATGCAGACCACGATGCAGGGTACCTGGCTGCTCGCGCGGGAGCCCGCGGAAATCCGCCGCGTCTTTGCCACCTGGCGGGATTCGGCGCAGGTGGGCGCGCTCTCGGCCGCGGGTTCGGCCTGCTGGTTCTCGGCCTTCGCGCTCGCGCCTGTGGCCATGGTGCGCGCGGTGGGGCAGGTGGAGATCATCTTCACCCTGCTGATCGGCCGCTTCTATCTGAAGGAACGCACCAAGCCGGCCGAGCTCGCAGGCGCGCTGGTGGTGGTGGCCGGCGTGGTGCTGGTGCTGCTGGGGAAATACGGCGGATGAACCCTTACTTCCTGAATGTGCTGATCACCGGCGCCTCCTCCGGCCTCGGCGCGGCGCTGGCCCGCGAATGCGCCGCCCCCGGCGTCACGCTGCACCTCTCAGGCCGAGACATGGAGCGCCTGGGCGGCGTGGTGGATGCCGCGCGCGCGCGCGGCGCCAGCGTGCGCCCGGTGGTGATCGATGTGCGCGATGCCGAGACCATGGCCGAATGGATTCAGGGTGCCGGGCGGCTGGACCTGGTCATCTGCAATGCCGGCATCGGCGCGGGCACCGGCGATGCCTGGGAAAGCGCCGAGGCCGCGCGCCGCGTCTTCGACACCAATGTGACCGGCGTGCTGAACACCGCCCTGCCCGCGATCGAGGTGATGGCCACCCAGGACCCCGCGCGCGATGGCTGGCGCGGCCATGTGGCGGTGGTGGCATCGCTGGCGGCCTTCGTGGCCGGCCCCTCGGCGCCCGCTTATGCCGCCAGCAAATCCGCGGTCCAGCGCTGGGCGGAGGCGCGCGATGCCACCGAGCGCAAGCGCGGCATTCGCATGCATTCCATCTGCCCGGGCTTTGTGCGCACGCCCATGACCGCCGACAACCCCTTCCCCATGCCGCTGCTGATGGATGCCGATGAAGCCGCGCGCCGCACCATGGCAGGGCTTGCGGTGGGGCGGCTGCGCATTGCCTACCCCAGGCGGATCTATTGGCTGGCGCGCGCGGTGGGCGGGCTGCCGCCGGGGCTGCTCAACCGGCTGCTGGGGGCGACGCCGCCCAAGCCGCGCGGCTGATCAGCCCAGCCCCAGTCGCCGTGCCAAGGCGCGGTACATCTCCACCTGCTCGCCCACATAGGTCTTGGTGTCGGCCGGCGAGAGCACCCGCGGCACGCTGCCCAGCCGGCGGGTGGTGGCAAGCCACACTTCATCCTGCGCCAGCCGCCCCAGCACCCCCACCCAGAAGGCCGTGACCTCCTCCGGCAGGCCGGGGGGGCCTGCCAGCGCATTCCAGCCGGCCAGTTGCTCCAGCACCGGGAAGCCTGCCTCACGCACCGTCGGCACATCGGGCAGCGCCGGGAAACGCTCGCGCGAGGAGACGGCCAGCGCGCGGACCGCCCCCTGCTGCACCTGCGCCAGCAATTCCGACAGGTTGTTGCCGATGAACTGCGCCTGGCCGCCGAGCAGCGCGGCCACCGCCTCACCACCGCCACGGAAGGGGATGGCGGTGGCGGCATCCAGTTCCAGCCCGGCGGCCACGAACATCTGCCGGATACCCAGGTCCAGCACCGTGGCGGGGCCGGAGGTGGGAAAGTTGAACTGCCCTCGATTGGCGCGGATCGCCGCGATCAGCGCGGAGAGGTCGCGCCATGGCGCATCGGCGCGCACGCCGATGACGAAGGGGTTCTCATCCAGCAGGCCCAGGAAGGTGAAGTCGTCCCAGGCGAAAGGGGTGCGCGGGTCGGTCGCCGGCAGGATGGCCGAGGAGCCGACGCGCGCCAGCAGCAGCGTGTACCCATCAGGCCTGGCGCGGGCGACCAGTTGCGTGCCGATCGCGCCCGAGGCGCCGGCGCGGTTATCCACGACGATGGTCAGCGGCCTGCCCGCCAGCCGCGGGGCATATTGCGCGAGCGTGCGCGCGGCGATGTCCGCGGCGCCGCCGGGCGAGAAGGGCACCACCAGCGTCACCGCACGCTCGGGCTGCGCCAAGGCGGGCGTGGCGAGCGGCAAGGCCATCCATAGGCGGCGGTTGATGGTCATGGGCGAAGCCTCCCGGGGGGGGGCATCATGGACCACTGGCGGCCCCCGGGGGGAGGGGTCGGGTGGACATGCCTCTTCACGCCATGCTACCGCGCGTTTCATGATGACCGAGCCTTGCCCCCTCACGGCCTCCCGGCACAACCCCATCGCACAGATTGAACCGGCGGCCGCGCGGCCCGGACGGCTGCGCGCGATGCTGCTGGCCGCCGCCCTGGCAGGTGCACCCATGCTGGCCATGCCACAGGGTGCCGAGGCTTCGTCGCGCGGTGCCGAGACCCGTGCCCAGGCGCAGGCCCGTACCGCTCAGGCTCGCCCCGCACAACCGCGCGCAGCCCGCCCCGCGCCCCGCCAGGCCGGTCGGACCCAGGATGCGCGGACCAGCCGCCATGTGCGCACGCCGCAGCGCACCACCCCGCGCCGCACCCACACCGCCGGCCTGCGGCTGCCCGATAGCCCGCGCGAATTGCTGCCGGTGGTGATCGCGCCCGGCACGCAGGGTGCGATGTTCCAGGGCTCGCCCCGCGCCGCCTGCCTGGAGGCGACCCGCCGCGCCGAGCAGATCCACGGGCTGCCGCCGGGGCTGCTGACCGCGCTGGCCCTGTCCGAGAGCGGGCTGCATGCCTATGCGCTGAACATTGGCGGCCGCGCCGTGGTACCGGCCAGCTATGAGGCCGCGGCGGCGCTGATGCGCGCGGCCGCGCCGCGCCGCAGCGTCATGGCAGGCTGCCTGCAGGTGAATGCGCGGGTGCATGCGCGCGGCGATGTCTGGCCGCTGGATGCGCGGCTGGCCGCCGACTGGGCCGGCGGGCTGCTGGCCCGCTGGGCGGCCGAGCACAACTGGGAAGAGGCGATGCGCCGCTGGCACGGGGCCTCGCACCGCAACCTGCCACGGCTGCTCTGCCGGGTGCGCTCCAAGCTGGATGTGGTGCAGCCCGATAGCGAACTGTTCAATGACCGCGCCTGCGACGAGGGCCGCGGTGCGCGGGCACGCCGCAGCGGCGAGGCGAATTTCGACCGGGCTGGGCAGCAGAGCCTATAGGTTTTGTTCCGCCCAGGCTGAGCCGGCGCCGGCCCGATCAACCGGGCCGGATGTCGTTCTCCCGCACCACCTGGCTCCATTTCTCCCAATCGGCGGCATAGGCGCGGGCGAAGCCGGCACGGCCACCACGGGCGGGTTCGGCGCCGAAACTGCGGATGCGCTCGATGACATCGGGCAGGGCCAGGATGGCTTCGACCTCCGCCGCCAGTCGATCCATGATGGGTTCGGCGGTGCCGCGCGGCGCCAGCAACCCGCCCCAGAAACCCACCTCATAGCCCGGCAGGGTCTCGGCGAAGGTCGGCACCTCCGGATAGAGCGGCGAGCGCTCGGTGCCGGTCAGCGCGATGGCGCGCAAGGTGCGCTCCTGCAGTTGGGCGCGCGGGGTGAACAGGCCGTCATGGGCCAGGTCCACCTCGCCGCGGATCAGCGCGGTGATGGAGGGCTGGTTGCCATTATAGGGCACCAGCGTCGGCTCGATGCCGGTGCGGCGCATCAGCAGCACCATGGCCAGGTGGTTCACCGCCCCGGTGCCGGGATGCGAGATGGTCAGGCGCGGGCCGCGCTCGCGGGCCAGAGCGATGAACTCGGCCACGCTACGCGCCGGGAAATCCGGCCGGCTGACCAGCGCGAGCGGCGCTGACTGCGCCATCACCACCGGCAGCAGCGCGGCCATGGGGTCGATATTGGTCGTTCGGTTGACCAGCACCGCGATCTGCGTCGAGGGCGATGTATAGAAGAAGGTCGTGCCATCGGGTGCGGCGCGCGCGACATGATCGGCGGCCACCAGCGTGCTCGCGCCGGGCCGGTTCTCCACGATGAAGCTGCTGCCGGGGATGCGTTCGGCCAGCTTCTGCGCCAGGAGCCGGGCGATGATGTCGTTCGCGCCGCCGGCGGCGAAGCCGACGACGAAGCGCACCGGGCGGGCGGGCCAGGACTGGGCGCGGGCCGCCCCTGACGCCAGAAGCGCGGGGGCCGCGCCCCAGATCGATCGCCGCCGCCAGTTCATCATCATGGGTGCCTGCCTCCCTGTTTGGGGGAAGCATAGGGCGCGGACCGCCGCGGTGGAAACACCAAGGCGCGGCGGGCGGTTCAGCCGCCGCTGCTACAGGTTGGGCACATGGCGGTGCGACACCACGCTCCAATGCCCCGGATGGTTCAGGAAGTAGCGGAACAGCGTGGAGGGGATGGAATGCTTGGCGTCCAGCTTGATGAAGCCGTCATCGGTCTCGGCCATGGCAAGCTGGTAGGCCAGGATCGCCATCTCCGAGCAGATCACGTTCTTGGGCTTCATGCCGGTGCGGTTGCGGTATTTCAGCAGCCGCGCCCGCGCCCCGGTGCCGAACTTGCCCGAGCCGATCAGCGCGCCGATCACGCGCCCGGTGACGCCAAAGCCCTTCGCATGGTCGGAATAGCCCACACCATCGGTGTCATAGCCGCCGAGCCGGTAGGTGTTGGCCCATTCCTCGGCGATCTTGGCGGCGCGGAAGGCGATCCTCGGGTCATGGAAGCGGAACACGATCGCTGTCTTGCGGTCGCGCTCCAGCGGGAAGATGCGCACCCCGTCGGGGTCGACCGAATCAACCTTCTTGATCGGGTTGGAGCTGAGCATGTTGGTGTGGCCCACCACATCATCATCGATGTGGAAAAACACATCGCCGGGCAGGCGGTGGATCCAGCCATACGCGGGCTTGCCCTGGATCAGCGCCCGCATCTGCCGGCCGAGCTGCTTGTTGGTCACCAGCTCATGCGAGGCGGAGACGGAAAACGGCAGGCTGCCGCCCATGGAACTGGACAGGATGGGTGCGCTGGTGCTGCCGCTGGTGGATGTGTAGGACCTTGCACTGCCGATTGTGAGCGCCATCCATTGTCTCCCGCTATCCGATGCACATGGATGGTCGCGCCCCTGGCGCCGCCCCGACCCATGCGAATGGATGATGCTATGGCGCTCACGCCATCGTCAATTGGCGGCGCGCATGGTCAGAACCTGCTGAACTGACCCCGTTCCAGATCGAACGGCCAAAGTTCGGGACGCTGACCTTCAGGCGGCCCTTTGCCGCATCCGCTTCGACGACATCGCGTTAAGGCCGCTCCCCGGAGCCGTCGGTGACGCGCATTCGCGCGGCGCGAAGCCCTTTCACGCCATCGTGGTTTGTATTTCAGCTTGCTGGAACGTTTACTTTCGGAAGGGGGCGCGATTATTCATTTTCAAATAAATGTCACCCCTCAACCAAGAACTGAACAGGGACAGTCATGAGCGACAAGACCAATGGAAGCACCGGGGCGGAAAACCCCGGCGGCATGGATGATGGCGGCCCCGTGGGCGGCGGAGTGGGCGGCAGCGCCGCTGCCTCGGGCCTCGAAAACCCTGATGCCGCTGCGGCCGCCATGGCCGCGGCCGGGATGGAGGCCGACCAGCAGGCGGCTCTGGCCGAGGCCGGCGTCTCCGCCGACCTGCTCGCGCTGCGCGATGCGGTGGAGGCCACGCTGCTCGGCGCCAGCGGCGAATTCGCCAGCCTGTCGGATGCGCCCTCGACGCAGGGCATCGTCGGCGTGGGCATCGGCCTCGGTGATCCGGGCAGTGTCGCCTTCGGCGCCGGCGGCCCTGGCGAGGCGGCGCTGACCGTCTTCACCGAATCCGCTGTGCCGCAGGAGGCGCTGCTGAGCATGCTGGCGCAGAGTGCGGGCACCCGGGCGCTTTCGACCATGCCGATGCAGCAGGTGGTGGTGGGCACGGTGGATGCGCTGTCGCATCGCGCTCGTCACAGGCCGGCACCGGGCGGGGTTTCGGTGGGGCATGTGAATGTCACCGCCGGCACCCTGGGCAGCCGGGCGATCGGCCTGACCGCGCCCTGGACCAACCGGCATCTGGTGCTGAGCAACAACCATGTGCTGGCCAATTCCAATGCCGGGCGCGTGGGCGACAGCATCATCCAGCCTGGCGCTGCCGATGGCGGACGGCACCCGGCGGACCAGATCGCGGTGCTGGCGCGCTGGGTACCGATCAGCTTCGGCGGCGCGCCCAATGTGGTGGACTGCGCCTTCGGCTGGGCCTGGCATGAACGCATCCGCGGCGAGCAATACTACCTCTCGGGCGGCAGGCCGGCCTATTACCGCACCGGCACCGCGCCCTTGGCCGCGTCACTGGGCATGATCGTGGGCAAGAGCGGGCGCACCACCGCATTGACGCAGGGCCGCGTGACGCAGATCGGCGTGTCGGTGAATGTCAATTTCGGCGGTGGGCGGGTGGCGCTGTTCCGCAACCAGATCGCGATCCAGTCCGTCAATTCCGGGGCCTTCTCGGCAGGCGGGGATTCCGGGTCCTTGATCTGGCACTGGGCGGCGGGCGTGCGGCCTGTGGGGCTGCTGTTTGCCGGCGGCGGCGGCACCACCTTCGCCAACCCGATCGGCTCGGTGCTGGCGGCACTCGATATCAGGCTGCTGCCGTGATCATCGCGCCGGGCGCGCGGCGTAGAGAATCATCCGCTCAAGCGGAAGCGCTTGAGCGGATAAAGATGCTCGAGAACAACGAGATAGAGCTTGTGCAGCGAGCCTTTGCGAGCGGAACAAGCTCTAGCCTATGCTGCGCGCCATGAGCGACATCCAGAACCCAGGGCCGGATTTCTCGGGCGCCGGCCCTGTCGAATACCGCCCGGCCGAGGCCGCGCCCGGCGCCGGGTTGGAAGGCGTGCGGGCGCGGGCGGAAGTGTTGCTGCTGGCCATTCCGGGCGTGACCTTCGTGGGCATCGGCCACGGCCCGGCCGGCGGCCAGGCGCTGGCGGTGGGCGTGCTGGATGCATCCGTGGTGGCGCGGCTGCCGCGCGAGATCGACGGCGTGCCAGTACTGGTGACCGTGACCGGTCCGGTGGATGCGCTGCGGCGGCGCTGAAGCGCCGCCTTGGCTCAGACCTTCTCGACCTGCCCGTATTCCAGATCCACCGGGGTCGAACGGCCGAAGATCGAGACGCTGACCTTCAGGCGGCCCTTTTCCTCGTCCACTTCCTCGACATTGCCGTTGAAGCTGGTGAAGGGGCCGTCGGTCACGCGCACCTGCTCGCCCACCTCGAACACCACCGCCGGGCGGCGCGGCTTCTCGGCCGTGTCGGTCACCTGCTGGACGATGCGCAGCGCCTCGGCCTCGGTGATGGGGGTGGGCTTGTTCTTGGCGCCCAGGAAGCCCGTGACCTTGGGCGTGTCGCGCACCAGGTGCCAAGTGTCGTCGGTCATTTCCATCTTCACCAGCACGTAGCCGGGGAAGAATTTGCGCTCGCTCTCGGTCTTCTGGCCGCGCTTGACCTCGGTGACCTGTTCGGTGGGCACCAGGATGTCATCGATCTTGTCGGCCAGGCCCTTCTGGGCGGCCTGCTGCTTCACCTGTTCGGCGATCTTCTTTTCGAAGCCCGAATAGACATGCACGACGTACCACTTCTTGTCGGCCACTGGCGTGCGCCCCCTTCAGATTCCGAACACAAAGCTCATGGCGAGCTGGATCAGCTGGTCCACCACCAGGAAGAACACGGCCGCCAGCACGGACAGCGCCAGGACCAGGCCCGTGGTGATCAAGGTCTCGCGACGCGAGGGCCAGGTGACGCGCTGCGTTTCCGCCCGCACCTCCCGCACGAATTGCGCCGGATCGATCTTCGCCACCTGTCAAACCCCCCAGCCCATCGGGCCATGTGAACGCAGCCTCCGGCCCCAGGGGGCCGGTGAATAATGGCAGGGGCGGAGGGTCTCGAACCCCCAACCTCCGGTTTTGGAGACCGGCGCTCTAGCCAATTGAGCTACGCCCCTGCGGCCGCCAGCGCGCGGGCAAGGAGTGCTACGGCGCGGGCGGAGGCTGGCAATAGCTTGTGTCCTGGCGGGTGTCCAGACGTGCGCTTCAGTCCAGGCTGATGTTCAGCTCGGTGATGATCGGCCGCCAGCGCTGGCGTTCCTCCTCGATCATCGCGGCCATCTGCGCGCGCGGGCGGAAGCCGGTGATGATGCCCTGCGTGCGGAACAGATCGCCCACGGCCGGGTCGGCCAGCGCATCGCGGATCGCGTCCTGCAGGCGGTCCAGCACCGGGCCGGGCGTTGCGGCAGGCGCGACGAAGCCCTGCCAGCCAGGCACCACCACATCCGCGAAGCCTTGTTCGCGCACGGTCGGGATGTCGGGGAACAGCGCGTGGCGCTCAGCGCCCAGGAAGCCGATGGCGCGCACGCGGCCGGCCTGGATCTGGCCCATGGACAGGTTGATGCCATCCAGCATGAAATGCACGCGCCCGCCCATCATGTCCTGCAAGGCCGGCGCGCTGCCGCGGTAGTGCACCGGTTCGATCTCCACCCGCGTGGCGCGCTTGAACAGCTCGAAGGCCAGATGCGTGATGGAGCCGGGGCCGGCCGAGCCGAAATAGATCTGCCCCGGCCGTGCGCGGACCAGGGCGATGAATTCGGCCACGTTGGAGACACCGAGCGCGGTCGGCACGGTGAAGAACAAGCCGCCCACGGTGGCCGCCGCGACCGGGGCGAAGTCACGCTCCGCATTGAAGGGCAGGTTGCGCACCAGCAGCGGGTTGATCGCGATGGTCGCGTTGTTCACATGGCCGAAGACATGGCCGTCCGGGTTGGCGCGCGCCACTTCGGCCAGGCCCAGCGCGCCATTGGCGCCGCCACGATTTTCCACCAGCACCGGCTGGCCGAGCGTGGCCGACATCTTGTCCGCGATGGGCCGCGCCACCAGGTCCGACCCACCGCCGGGCGGGAAGCCCACCACCAGACGGATGGGGCGCGCGGGGAAGGCCTGCGCGCGGGCGATCACAGGCGTGGCGAGCGCGGCCAGCAGCAAAGGGCGGCGTGGGGTCATGGCGTTGTTCCTCCGGTTTTGCGGGAATGCTAACCCCTGCCGGCCGCGCAGCGCTATCCTGCCGCATGCCCCCCGACGATATCCGCCTGACCCGCGAGGAACATGACCGCCTGGCCGCCTTGCGCCGGTCCCGCCGCCACCGGCCGGCGCCGCCGCAGACCCGCAGCAACGCCGAGCGCATCGCCGATGCGGTGGCGACGACAGTGGGGTCCTGGCGCTTCATCCTGATCCAGTCGGCGCTGCTGGCGCTCTGGATCGCGGTGAATGTGCTGGCCTATGCGCGCGCCTGGGACCCCTATCCCTTCATCCTGCTGAACCTCGTGCTGTCATTCCAGGCGGCCTACACCGCGCCGATCATCATGATGAGCCAGAACCGCCAGGCCGCGATCGACCGCGCGCAGCAGCAGCACGATTATGACATCAATGTGAAGGCCGAGCTGGAGATCGAGGCGCTGCACGCCAAGCTGGATGCGATGCGCGAGATGGAGATCGCGCAGCTGACGCAGGCGGTGCGCGACCTGACCGCAAAGCTTGGCTGACGGGCCGATTCACGCCGCTGTTGCCAGCAACGCCGGCGATCAGGCCTGTAAGGCTGACCGTGCCCGCTGCCCCAGCCCCTTGCGCGAAGCCCGCCGTCAGCGTTGTTTCTCAAGGAGGTGCTGGAGCGACGGCGCCCTGCCGATCCCGCGTTCGATATGCCCCAGACGTCCCATCACGCCAGGCACCTCGGATGCATCGACGGGGCGTCCGAAGAGGTACCCCTGCACCTCGTTGCAGCCCTCAGCGGCCAGCAGTCGCATCTGCGCCTCGGTCTCAACCCCTTCGGCAGTCATGGTGACGCCGAGCTGCGCGCAGAGCCCCGCAACCGCGCGCACGATCGCCGTCGCATTCGCGTCCAAGACGGCCTGGCCCACGAAGGACCGGTCCACCTTGATCTTGTCGAACGGAAACGCGAGCAGGTAGCTCAGCGACGAATACCCGGTCCCGAAATCATCCATCGCGATCCGCACCCCGGCGGCGCGCAGCTGGTGCAGCAATGTGACCGTCGTCTCGGTCGAGCGCAGCAATGCGCCCTCGGTGATCTCCAGTTCCAGCCGGCCCGGTTCGAGGCCGGTTTCATCCAGGATATTCAGCACGCTCTCGACGAAGCGATCACGGCTGAACTGCAGTGCCGACACGTTCACCGCGATGCGGACCGGCCCTGGCCAGGTCTTGGCCTCCCGGCAAGCCCGCGTCAGCACCAGTTCGCCTAGCGCGCCGATCAGCCCGACCTCCTCGGCAATCGGGATGAACTCAGCCGGGGAAATCAGCCCGCGCTCCGGGTGCTGCCAGCGCAACAGCGCCTCAAAGCCAGTGATGGCGCGGCTGCCCACTGCGACCAGGGGCTGGTATTGCACCATGAATTCCTGCGGCTCGGGCTGCTCAAGGGCGCGGCGCAGTTCCATCTCGAGTTCACGGCGCGTCTGTGCCGCCGCGCCCATCTCCGGCTCGAAGAAGCAGTGGTGGCCGCGCCCCTGGTGCTTGGCGCGGTAGAGCGCAAGATCAGCATGGCGCAGCAGCAGATCACCTGTGGTGCCGTCCGCCGGGATGAGCGCGATGCCGATGGAGCAGCCGACGACGATGCGATGCCCGTTGAGATCAAAGGGCTCGCCGATCGCCTGCACAAGGCGTTCGGCAACAGTGGCCGCATCGGCGGCGGCATCCGCGGTCACGTTGAAGGCAGGCCCTGTCACCACAGCGAACTCATCGCCGCCGAGCCGCGCCACGAAGTCACCGCCATCCCGCACCGCGCGGATGCGGCGGCGGATCCTGTCGACAACCGCCTTCAGCAGCGCGTCGCCGGTCGGGTGGCCCAGCGTATCATTGACCTCCTTGAAGCGATCAAGGTCCATGTAGAGAACGGCTGCGCGGCCGCCACCTTCCGCCAGACGCGGCAGCAGCGACGCCAGATGCTCCTGCAGCCCGAGCCGGTTGGGCAGGCCGGTCAATGTGTCGTGCCGCGCCAGGAAGCGCTCTCGCGCCTCCGCGGCGTGGCGCTCGGTCACGTCTTCGAAGGTGGCCAGCCAACCGCCATCGCCCATGGGCCTCCAGATGACGGCCAGTGTGCGACCCTCGGGCAGGGCATGCAGGAAGGAGGTCGGATTGCCGGCTGCGATGATCGGAGCAAGCTGTCGGATCAGCTCTGCCGCACCGTCGGCGCCGGCCTCCTTGGCCAAGTGTTGCAGCGCATCGAGCGCCAGACCCGGCGCCTTTGCTTCGACCGCGGGGGGCAGGCCAAGGATCCCGCCGCGCTCGCTATTGCACAGCACCATCCGCCCATCGGCGCCGAATCGCCAGACAGCCTGGCTGATGCCTTCCACCACCTGACGGAACTCGTCCTGTTGGCTGGAAAGTGCGCCTTGAAGCCTGGCGCGTTCCTGCGCGGCGCGCGCTTCTCCCCGTATCATCCGGATCGCTGCCATGATGCCAGCCGCGAGGATCAACAACAGTGCGACGACGCCGAAGGCCAGCCTGCGCACAATCTCGTACCAAGGCGCGAGCACGTTATCGACCGAAAGACCGACATGGACGCGGAGCGGAAATCTGGACAGCGTCCGCCCAACCGTCACGCGCTCGACACCATCGATGCCTACGATTCGGTTGTGCTCTCCCTCGGGCTGGCGAGCGGGCACCGCGAAGGCATTCTCCCCACTGATGTCACGACTGATCAGGCCTTCGATGTGCGGATAGCGCGCCATGACGATCCCGCGGTCGCTCACGAGGGAGATGCTCACCCCCTCGCCAAGCGCGAGGGTACCGAACAGCCTGACGAAATACCTGCTCTGTATCGTTGCTGCGGCCACACCCAGAAACGCGCCATCCGCATCCCTGATGCGGTGGGCGATGGGGATGACCCATTCGCCTGTTGCCCTGCTCCGGATCGGCCGGGCCACGTAGATGTCGAGCCCGCTGCCGACCAGCGTTCGGAAGTATTCCCGGTCGGCGTTGTTGACCGGACGCGGCGGCCAGCTGCGCGTGGAACCCACCACGACGCCATCAGCGCCGAGCAGGATCACGCCATCGAGCTGCGGCAGCACGCCGATGCGGTCATGCATGGAATCATGGGTCGCCCGTGAGCCGGCCCAGGCGGCGTAGTCCTCGGCGTTCGACAGGGCGCCGGCAGCGCGGCCTCGCTCCAGCGTCGCCTCGATGGCAAGGTCGACGGCCTGGATCGCGCGTTCGGTATGGTCGGCCAGCACGAAGGCCAAGTTGTTCGCCTCACGGCCAGCATCCGCCAGGGTGCGTTCCCGTGCCAGCCAGGCGAGCACAGCGCTGGCGGTGATGATGCAGATGCTGAGCGCCACACCCCCGAAAATCAGCCAGGTGACGATCCGGCCCTCCCGATCAACCGGGCGAAGCATCCTATCGAATGAGATCAACCGAATCCTCCATCCGTGGCCAGCCTGTGCCCACGGCGTCATGCATGGGGCAGTGCTGTAGCCCGAGGATCCTTTGCGAATGGTAACTCTGCATGGCGAGTTGGGCTGTGTGGGCGGCGCCATTGCAACCGCCCTTTGGCCGGCTTCGGCAGCATGGAATGGGTGCTGTGCGGTGACCGCGCCGCGGCTGCGATGTTTGGGGCGGCCAATACAGGGAGAACCACCGCAGACATGCTGCATCTGCTGAGTTCGTTGTCTGTGGCGACCTCGACTGCCGCCGGGCCGTCCCTCAGACAAGGGCTTCGCTCAGCGCCGTGTGCTCTGTCGCTCCTACACCACCAGCATGGACACGACCCCACGCCCAAGCAGGCCAACCTGCGCGTCGAGATCGACAAACGGTTGGACGACATGAAGGGCTTCGTCCTCCTGCCACGAGACTGGGTGGTAGAGCGGAGCTGCTCGTTGTTCGGCCCCAACCGACGCCACGCCAGAGACTAGGAGAACCTCGCCGCCGCGCCGGCAAGCTTCGTCACGCTCGCGGCCATCCCACGCGGCATCCGGCGCGCAGCAAGGGCAGAGGCTTATGATGAAGGCTCTGAGATACGAGCCAAACGCAGATTGCTACTCCGCCGCCTGGCGCAACCCGCCATCGCGCCGCGCCTCGGCCCATTGGCGGCACACATCGCCGAACACCTCGAACAGGGAACGGCTCAGGCTGTCACGCTCCCAGTCATATTCCGGGTGCCATTGCACGCCCATGGCGAAGCCGCGCGCATTCTTCACGCGCACCGCTTCCACCGTGCCATCGGGCGCCCAGCCCTCCGCCTCCAGCCGGGGTGCCAGCTTTTGCACCCCCTGATTGTGCAGCGAATTGACCGGGATGTTCTCGGCACCCGCCAGCTTCGCCAGGAGCGATCCAGGCACCAGCCGCACCGCATGCGCCTTGCCCGTGCGCACCAGCGGGATGTGCTGGTCGGACGGCGTGGAATGGTCCATCCGCCCCGGCAGATCCTGGATGCGCTGGTCCAGGCTGCCGCCGAGCGCCACATTCAATTCCTGCATGCCCCGGCAGATCGCGAGCAAGGGCACGCCATGCTCGATCGCGGCGCGGATCAGCGGCAGGGTGGTGGCGTCGCGCTGGTGGTCCTCGGGCGTGCCCTCGGCATGGGCGGGGCCGTCATAATGGCTGGGGCAAACGTTGGAGCGGCTGCCGGTCATGATCAGCCCATCCACGCGGGAGAGAATCTCGGCCACCATCTCCGGCCCCGCGGCCGGCAGCAGCACCGGCAACCCTCCCACCGGCCCCATGATCACCCGCACATAGCTGTCGGACGCCGCATGGTTGGGCGTGTTGAAGATGCCGAAGCCCTTCACGCAGCAGGAGATACCGATCAGCGGACGCATGGCCGAGCCCCAGGGAAACTGTCGTCGAATCGCAACATCCTTGGAGAGCGTGTCACAATCAAGGCATCAAACCATGTGCGCAACGCATGCGCGAGCTGCGTTTGCCTGAAAGTCAAGCATCACCTGTTACGCCGCTGATCAGATCCAAGGCGCATCACCGGGTCCCGGCCGGCTTCAGCGGGCTGGCACCCGACCTGTCAGGCCGTCGCATTGACCGACACACGTATTCGTGAGCCGATGTTGCGGCACCAAGGGTCAGAATCATGCGGCTTTCGTTGACCGGCAAAAACGTCGTCGCCGTTGCACTGGCGGGGCTGATTCTGGTGCTGTCCGGCGCCGCCCAGGCACAGTATCGCGAAGAGCCAGCGGGTCGCGTTGGCGGTGGCAGTGTGATCCGGATTTTCGAAGGCAACCGCTTCGATCGATGCTCCGGCGTCTTTCTCGACGGCAATGACAACATGCTGCGCATCGCCTTCAACACGCGGCGCGAATACGCGCTGAGCATTCCGCAGGTCGTCGTGCCGCGCGGTCAGCGCCTGGAAATCGCGGTCGGCGCGGCCGGGATCGGCAGCGACAGTGCCGACGCGGTTGGCAATCAGAATGGCAGGGCCTGGCGCATGCTCGACCAGCGGGCCGTCGATCTCATGATGCGTTTCCGCGGACCCATCATCGTGGCCACCAACAGCACGCGCTTCACATGGAACCTTGGCGCTTCCGTTGAGGATGTCCTGGTCGCGATCGAAAACTGCACCAATCGCGCAATGGGCTGGCGCTGACGCCAAGTATCATTCTGCGGTCGCGTTGGCCGCTCGGGCCTGTTCCGTCCAGCGCCGCACCTCGGCCGCCACGAAGGCCTGGAATTCCTGGCGCGACAGCCGCCCCGGCAGGGCCACGATATTGGTCAGCAGCTCCCGCACCTCAGGCGCGTCGAGCATGGCGATGCAGGCGGCATGCAGCCGGTCGGCCAGCGCATCGGGCAGGCCTGCCGGGCCGGACAGGCCGAACCAGGTGGGCGCTGTCATCTGCGGCAGGCCAAGCTCGGCGAAGCTTGGCAGGTCGGGGGCCATCGGCACGCGGCTGGCCGCCGTCACCGCCAGGATGCGCAGGCGGTCATTGCGGATGGTCTCGGCGAGCGTGGTGACCAGGCCGTGGATCTGGCCCGCCACCAGGTCGGTATTGGCCAGCGCACTGCCGCGATAGGGCACATGCACCAAGGGCGCGCCGGTGGCGCGGGCGAGTGTCTCGATCAGCACATGCGCGCTGCTGCCATTGCCGGCGCTGCCCATGGTCAGCCCGCCAGGGGTGCGGCGCGCCCAGGCGACGAATTCCTCCAGGCTGCGCGGCGGGGATGCCGCGTTCACCACCAGCACCGAGGGGATTTCCGCCAGCAGCGCGATATGGGTGAAGGCCGTCAGCGCATCATAGGGCAGGGCGCGATACACGCCGGGTGCGACGCCATTGCTCGCGATGTTGGACAGCAGCAGCGTGTAGCCATCGGGCGCTGCTTTCGCGACCAGATCGGTGCCCAGCGTGCCGCCCGCGCCGGGGCGGTTCTCCACCACCCATTGCCCGGTGAGACGCGCGGATAATTGCTGCGCCGCGAGCCGCGCCAGCCGGTCGGTGGGTCCACCAGGCGGGAAGGGCACCACCAGCCGCACCGGCCGCGCGGCGGGCCAGGATTGCGCCAGCGCCGGTGTGGCAAGCGTTGCGGCAAACAGCGTGCGGCGATGCATGGCGGTTACTCCCGTGTGGCGGCGGCGCGCAGGCCGTTGATCATGGAGGAGTTCATCAGGTGCGCCTTCATCCGCGCCGGCTCGGCGCAGACCGCCTGCAATTCCGCCAGTGCCGCGCGGCGCGCGGCGGGGTCCTTCTGGCGCATGCGCGCGCGGTTGCGGTCGGCCTGGGCGATGATGTCGTGCTCGGCGACGGGGCGGCGGCGGCGTTCATAGCGGTCGGGGTCGGCGCCCGAGAGCAGGGTTTCGGCCAGTTCGAAGGCATCATGGATGCCGCCATTCATGCCCATGCCGCCGTTGGGCGAATTCAGATGCGCGGCATCGCCGCACAGGAACAGGCGGCCGTGGCGGTAGCGCGAGGCCAGCCGCTTATGCACGCGATAGGGGCGGATTTCGGCCACCGGCGCGTCCTCCATGGCGGGGTGGATCGCCGCCAGTTTGCGCCGCAGGGCTGCGGGCTGCATCGCATCCTCGGGCGTTTCGCCCGGCGCGGGGTAGAGGCTCATGCGCCAGCGCCCGGGTACGCGCAGCAGCGCGAAAGTGCCGTCGAAAGCGGGGCTCGCGGTCCAGAAGTAGTTCACGTTCGACAACCCCGGCATGACCGATTCCACGCCGAAGGTGGTGGTCGCGAGCAGGGTGGTCTCGGGGTAGATATCGCCGTCGAAGGCGGCGCCGATCGCGCCACGCACCACGCTGCGCGCGCCATCGCAGCCGACCGCGATGCCCGCCCGCAGCGGCGGCGTGTCGGGGCCGGAGAGCGTTACGCCTTCCGCATCCTGCGCCACATCCGTCACCTGCGCGCCAAAGCGCACCACACCGGCCGGCAAGGCGGCCAGCAGCAATGCGCAGAGCTTCTGCTGCTCGGCCTGCAAGCGGTAGGGATGCGCCGTCTCACCCGCCAGCACGGAAAGGTCGAACAGCGCATGCTCGCCCGTCTCATGCCAGCGGATCTGCCATGTGGGCGTGACCAGCCCGGCCGCGATCAGCGGCGCGGCAAGCCCCAGGCGGTCCAGCATGTCCAGCGTGGGCGGGTGGAAGGTGGAGGCGCGCAATTCATCGGGCAGCGCGGGCGCGGCCTCCAGCACCACCACATCCCGGCCGGCGCGTGACAGCAGAAGTGCCAAACTCAGCCCGACGGGGCCGGCACCGATGATCGCGATGTCCTTCATGCCGCGCATCTTTGCGGGCGCGCCCGCGGCAGGACAAGATGCGCGCATGAGCACCCATTACGCCCCGCGCGGCCTGCTTGGCGTGTTGACGCCGCAGGCCAACACCACAGTCGAACCCGAATTCGCGCTGATGCTGCCGCCGGGCATGGCGATGCTGAATGCGCGCATGACCAGCGACAAACCCAGCATCATCGCGCGCCTGCTGGATTACCTGGACGGGCTCGAAACCCATGCCGCGCAATTCGCCAATGCACCCGTGGGCGCCATCGCCTTCGCCTGCACCGGTGCCAGCTACTACGCCATGCCCGAGGCCGAGGACGCCGCGGTGGCGCGCATCCAGGCTGCCACATCGCGCCCCTTCGTCACCACGGCGACCGCCGTGCGCGATGCGCTGGTGGAACTGCGCGCGCGGCGCATTGGCCTGGTGTCGCCCTATCCGGATGACCTGACGCGCGCGGGCATCGCATACTGGCAGGCGCGCGGTTTCGAGGTGGCGGCGGTGTCAGGCTCGGTGCTGCGCGAGGGCGTCTTCCACCCGATCTACGCCATGGACGAAGCGGGCTGCACGGCAGCATTGCTGGCGCTGGACCCCATTGGGCTGGATGCGATCGTCATGCTGGGCACCGGCATGCCGACGCTGGGCAGCATCCGCGCGCATCCCTTCCATGGCGGCGTGCCGGTGCTGTCCTGCATGCTCGCACTGGGCTGGGCTTCGGCGCGCGCCCTGGGCGATGCGCGCGGCGTGCAGGACTGGGTGCAGGGCGCGGGTTGGGGCGCGCGGCTGGACACATGGCGCGCGGGCGTTCAAACGGCGGCACCGTAAGTCCCATCGCCGATACGGCTGAGCGCATCCAGGAGCACCCACCCCATGCCGCAACCCGCCCACCCCGCCGCCGTCAATGGCCTGACGCTGAAGCAGGCCGAGATCATCGCCGATGCAGCCCTGGCCGCCGGCAAGGCGCATGGCTTCCTGCCGCTGACCGTCTGCGTGATCGATGCGGGCGGGCAGATGAAGGTGCTGAAGCGCGAAGACGGTTGCTCCATCGCGCGGCAGGATGTCGCGCATGGCAAGGCCTATGGCGCCATGGCGATGGGCTTCGGCACCCGTGAACTGGCCCGCCGCGCGCAGGGCGCGCCCGGCTTCACCAACGCCCTGTCCGACCTGACGGGCGGCCGCGCCGTGCCGGTGCAGGGCGGCGTGCTGGTGCGCGATGCGAACAACGTGCTGCTGGGTGCGGTCGGCATTTCTGGCGATACCTCGCCGAATGACGAAGTGTGCTGCATGGCCGGCATCGAGGCCGCCGGCCTGGTGGCCGATAACGGCGACCCGGCCTGAGCCGTTACAGCCGCGTCAATTGCCGGCCTTGATGCCGGTACGGACGGCCTGCGCCAGCTCCTGCAACTCCATCACCACGGGGCTGTGCAGCAAGGAATGGATGCGCGCGGCGAGAAGATCGGGTGACTGCCCGATCAAGCCGGCCAGCACGCCCCGCGTCTTGTCGTCCAGCCCGTCGAGCTGCGTCACAGCGATGATGCCCTGCCCACGCAGCGCCTGTAGCGATACCGCGTCGAAGGCGATGGCCAGGTTCGCGCGATCACAGAGCTCCAGCACGTCCAGCAGGCTCAGCGAGGTGCGCACCCAGGTGACCAGAGGATTGCTTGCGGCCAGACGCTGGCATTCGTTGATGTCCACCTCCATCAGCTTGTCGCGATGGTCGACGCCCATGCCCACCAGCAGCGTCAGCGGCTTGGCCTCTGGCAGGGTCTCGGCCTTGGGCTCGGCCTGGTGCGCTGCGACGAGCCAGGAGGTGGGCGGCATGCGCTCCAGCAGCCGGCTTGCGAAGATCACCAGCCTGGAGAGCCAGACATCGGGCTGCACACCCGCCAGCACCGCCACCAGCACCGACGCCAGCAGGATCATCTCTTTGGCGCGCAGGGTCGCGGCTTCGGCTGCGGTCTGATCGGCCGGCACATCCGTGGCGAGCGCGAAATACAGGACGTGCCGCGCCAGTATCGCGACCAGCGGCGCCGCGGCGATGCGCGTGATGGAGAAGATCACCTGCATCGCGCCGAACTGGTCGGTGTTGAACCGCACGACAATATCGAACAGCAAGCGGACATAGGCCGCGATCACCGCCAGCGCCGCGATGGCCATGGTGGTGACCTGGTACTGGGCGATCTTGCCGCTGTCAGTGGCTTGCAGGTTCAGGAACGGGCCTGCCAGCATGAAGTTCGGCGTCGTCCAGATCTGCGCCATCAGGTCCGGGAACAGGATCGGCACGAACAGCACCGCCAGCAGCGCTGTCAGGAAGGCCATGGAATTGACGAAGGCGATGCGCGCATGCGGGCTTTCGGCCGGGCTTTGCAACGGCACGCGGCGCTCGAAATACCGCTCCGCGCTGCGGAATGCCTGGGTGCGCTGCACTGGTTCCTCAAGCGAGCGCAATGCCTCCCGGCTGCGCGAGGCATTGCTGCCCTGGATCAGCGCGCAAATGAAGGGGCCGAGCACGATCAGGCCCAGCAGCGCCACCTTTCCAAGCTGGCTCGCCAGCAAGATGATCACCTCTGTCATGCTGCCGCTCCCGAATAAGGCGGGAACCGTCGGCCCATGGCGGCAGGATGCGCAACCCTCAAATCGATGATGGCGCCAGCAGGCTTCTGGAGCCCGATCCGATCAGGCTCACTGAGCCTGCTAGGGCCCTTGCATCAGCTTGAGCATCGCGCGCAGCGTATCAGGCGGCAGCCGTCCGATACGCTCGGCCAGCCGGTTCGCCAGTTCCGTGGCTTCAGGCGACAGCCCCGCCGTGTCGATCGTCACCCGCGGATGCGACAGCGATGCGAGCCGCGCGATCTCATCCGCCTCATCCCAGATCAGCCCGAAATACTCATTCACCTGGTGCACCAGGCCCGGCGATGGCTTGCCCCTGTGCCCATGCTCCAGCGCCGAGAGATAGGCCGCCGAGACCTGCAACGCCTTGGCCATGTCAGACAGCGACAGGCCCCGCGCCTCGCGCAGTGCGCGCAATTTCGCCCCGAACGGGGTCACGCGCGCAGCCGCCGCAGCAGCACATGCACCGCCCCCGCATTGGTCTTGTGCGGGTGCGCTGCCGCCAGGATATGCGCGCGCAGATCGGGCGCGTTCAGCCAATGCGGCAATTCGCGGCGCAGCACGCCGCCCTCGCCCTGGCCCTTGCCGGTGACGATGCAGACGCAGCGCGCGCCATCCGCCGCAGCATCCAGGATGAAGCGGCGCACCAGGCCGTGCGCGACCTCGGCGAAGTGGCCGTGCAGGTCCAGCTTGCGTTCGGGGCGCAGGCGGCCGCGGCGCAGTTCCGTCCAACGCTTCGTGTCCAGCCCCGGGGGCTGCACACCCACCGCGACCGAGGCCGGTGTCGCGCGCGGCGGTGCGGGGCGTGGCGGTGGCGGCGGGCTCACGGTGATGCGCTCCGGCGCCGGCGGCGCGGGCAGCGGCGCGCGCCCGCGCAGGGGCTTCACCGCCTGGGCATAGGCCGCCCAGAGGTGGCGTTCCTCCTCCGACAGGGTCCGGGCGCGGCGCATGCGCCGGCTCTACACGGCCTGAGCGTCGTCATCCACCAGCAGGATGTGCAATTGCCGCGGGCCATGTGCGCCGAGTTCCAGCGTCTGCTCGATATCGGCGCTGCGCGAGGGGCCGGTCACGAACATCACGTTGCGCGGCATGAAGCCGTCGGTCAGCGCGTCCCGATGCCGTGCCCGCAGCTGGTCCCAGGCATCCTCGAAGCCGCCGACAATGGCGCTTGCGCGCAGCAGCACCATGGCCTGCTCGGGCAGCAGGTTCAGCGTGGTGGGGCGTTCGGGCACGCCGGGCAGCATCAGCGTACCGGTCTCGGCAATGCCGGCAAAGCCATGGGTCAGGGTGACGGTGTCGCTGGCCTCCGCGCGGCGTGCTTCCGGCTTCAGCATGGGGCGCGTGTCCCAGGGCAGGGCGAACAATTCCGGGTGAGGTGCCATGGCGAAGCGCGTGGGCAGGTTGTTGGCAGCCAGGTGGTCGGCGATGGCGCCGGGCACGGCCGCCATGTCCGGCACCCGCGCGACGGTGGCGAATTCGCGCGTGGCATTGGCGATGAAGCGCGAGACCAGTTCGGCCCGCGGGCCCTTGGCGCGCGATGGCACCAGGTGCCGCGGATGCGCGTGCAGCCGCGATTCCAGCATGGCCCGCTGGTCGGCCGGCAAGGGGCCGCGCCGCAGCCCGCGGCGGATCGCGTTCAGTATGGCGTCCTTGCTCATTGGCGCGTGGGCGGCTTCAACGCGGCCTCCAGGCGATCCAGCGCTTCCTCGATGCGTTCGAGCTTGGCCTCGATCGGGCCGGGTGCGACCAGGCCACGGCGCAGCAGCATCAGTGTGGTCAGGATGGGTTCCTGTTGCATCACGCGCCTCCCCTTTTCCTGCGCAGATATTCGGCCATGAAGGTGCCACCCTGCGGCGCCGGCAGGTCGCGCCCCGCGGTCCAGCCGCCGGCCAGCGGCAGTGAGGCGAAGCGCCCGCGCCCGCGCGCCAGCCGGCGCAGCAGCCAGGTGCCGGCGCGCGTCGCGGCGCGATACATTGTGGGCCGCTTGGCGAACCAGGCCCAAAGCCCCAGCGCCTGCCGCGCCACGGGTGGTGAAAGGTGGCGTTCGAATTCGCGCTCGCGCCAATGGCGCATCATCTTGGGCAGCGGGATCTTCACCGGGCAGACGCTTTCGCAGCGGCCGCAGAAGGTGCTGGCATTGGGCAGGTGCCCGGCCTTGTCCACGCCGACCAGCGTGGGCGTCAGCACGCTGCCCATCGGGCCGGGATAGACCCAGCCATAGCTGTGCCCGCCGACCGCGCCATAGACCGGGCAATGGTTCATGCAGGCGGCGCAGCGGATGCAGCGGAGCATCTCTTGGAACTCGGTGCCCATCATCGCGCTGCGGCCGTTATCGACCAGCACCACGTGGTATTCCTCCGGCCCGTCCAGGTCGCCCGCGCGGCGGCTTCCCGTGGAGAAGGTGGTGTAGACGGACATGTCCTGGCCGGTGGCGCTCCGTGCCAACAGGCGCAGCAGCGTGCAGGTGTCTTCCAGCGTGGGCACCACCTTCTCGATGCTCGCAAGTGCGATATGCACGCGCGGCAGGGTCTGCGTCAGGTCGCCATTGCCTTCGTTGGTGACGATGACCGAAGAGCCGGTCTCGGCGATCAGGAAATTCGCCCCGGTGATGCCGACATCGGCTGCGAGGAATTTCGCGCGCAGGCGGGCGCGGGCTTCGGCCAGAATGTCCCGCCTTTCGCCGAATTCCCGATCGGCCGGGAGTTCGGTGTGGGAATGCCGAAAACTGGCTTCCCAATCCTCACGGTTCAAATGGAAGGCGGGTGCGATGATGTGGCTCGGCGGTTCGTCACGCAGTTGCAGGATATACTCGCCGAGGTCGGTCTCCACCGGCTCCATGCCATGCGCTTCAAGATGCGCGTTGATGCCCAGCTCCTCGCTGATCATCGACTTGCCCTTGGTGACGGTGCGGGCATTCGCGCGGCGGCAGATCTCCAGCACGGTGGCGCGCGCGTCATCGGCGGTGGAGCACCAGTGAACCTTGCCGCCGGCGCGTTCGACATTGCGCGCGAAGGTCTCCAGGTAGAAATCCAGATGCGCCAGCGTGTGGTTCTTGATGTCGCGCCCCACATCGCGCAGGCGTTCGAATTCCGGCAGGCCGGCCACGGCGGCGGCGCGCTTGGCGGGGAAGCCCTGCTTGAAATTGCCCAGCGCCTTTTGCAGCCCGGCATTGGCCAGGGCGTCACGGGCGCGTTGCTGGAACTCGGGCGATTCGACCTTCATGCGGCGCAGGATATCGCGCCCCCTGCCCGTTGCGCCACCGCCCCGCTTGGGCTTTTCTCGCCGCGCCGCAGGAGCCGCGCCCATGAACGAGATGTCCATTCCACGCCCGAACAACCTTGACGCGTTCTGGATGCCCTATTCGGACAACAAGTATTTCAAGGATAAGCCGCGCATGCTCGCGCGCGCCAAGGGCATGCTCTACTACACGCCCGAGGGGCGCGAGGTGCTGGACGGTACCGCGGGCCTGTGGTGCTGCAATGCCGGCCATGGCCGCACCGAGATCACGGAAGCCATCCAGAAGCAGGCCGCCATCCTGGATTTCGCGCCGACCTTCCAACTGGCGCACCCCATCGCCTTCGAAGCCGCCGCCCGCATCGCGGAACTGACGCCCGCCGGCATGGACCGCGTCTTCTTCACCAATTCCGGCAGCGAATCCGCCGACACCGCGCTGAAGATCGCGCTCGCCTACCAGAAGGCCATCGGCCAGTCGCAGCGCGTGCGCCTGGTGGGGCGTGAGCGTGGCTATCACGGTGTGGGCTTCGGCGGCATGTCGGTGGGCGGTATCGGCGGCAACCGCAAGCAATTCGGGGCGATGCTGCCCTATGTGGACCATCTGC